>CAZBZH010000006.1:0-19629 GCA_964496265.1 uncultured Acidobacteriota bacterium
ACGTCGAGCGTTCCGATCGAAGTCACCAAACACGCGATCAGAGCCATCATCGCACATCCGATCGCCAATCAGCATATTCTTGACCAACTCAATTCCATGAGTCAACGAATCGCACGGGCCCGGCAAACCACCAGCGAACCCGGACGTTTGCTTGCTCAGGCGATCGCGGCGATGGCCTACGGCGTCGGCTCGCTCCCGTCTACCGACATGATCGTCGGTCCGGGGAACCGCTGGGTCACCGCGGCCAAGCAGCTGGTCTCGGCGTTTACCGGAATCGACATGCTCGCCGGGCCGTCGGAGTTGCTGGTCCTGGCCGATGCATCGGCGGATCCGGATATGATCGCCGCCGATCTGCTGGCCCAGGCCGAGCACGACACCGACGCCCGGCCGATTCTGGTGTCCCTCGACGCCCCGCTGATCGACGCGGTCGAGGGTGCGCTGATCCGACGCCTGGAGGATCTGCCGACCCGGGACACCGCCCGGGCCGCCCTCGGCAACGGCTTTGCGCTCCTGGCGTCGACCATGGAACAGGCGATCGAGGCCTGCCGCCGAATCGCCCCGGAGCATCTGGAGGTACTGACCCGGGACGCCGGATCGGTCTCCCGGGAACTCGACACGGCGGGCGCGCTGTTCATCGGCGCCCGCTCCGCCGAGGTGCTCGGGGACTACGGAGCCGGGCCGAACCATGTGCTACCAACAGGTGGCAGTGGCCGCTTCCGCTCGGGACTCTCGGTGGCGGACTTCATGAAGCCGCAGACCTGGCTGGAACTGGACGGGACCGAGGGTTCCGCGGACCTGGTAGAGGATGCGATTGCCCTGGCCCGGCTGGAAGGACTCGAGGGCCACGCTCGCTCCGCGGAGCTCCGGCGGGAGTCCGCCGCCCCCAGGAGGTGACGCCGGGAGCCAAGTCTAGGCTGGACAACCGGTTGGCCCTGGGCAATATTGGGTTACGGGCTCGTAACACCCGGTCCGCGGGTTAGCCCGGGAGACCGAGAAGGCTATGAAGAATCTGGTCGAGGTCGACTTCCACGATTTTCGTGGCCTGCTGGCGCGGGCCGCGCGGGAAGGCCATCGCCTCGAACGCACCGATCGCAAGAGCTGGGCGGACTACCTGCGCAAGCATGACGTCCCCGAGGGGGCGTGTCTCTATCACGCCAAGCAGCACTCGATGTCCGGCGACGTGTCGACGGTGATCCTCAACGGTACTGCCAAGCACGACGGCCTCTACCTCTACTCCGACGACGACCTGTTCTGCCTGCGCTACATCGTCGAACCGGCGCCGGAGCCGGAGGTCGCCGCCGAGCCCGAGACGCCGCCCGCGGCCGAAGCCGCGGAAACGCAACCGGCAGCCGAGGCCGAACCGGCGCCTGCGCCGGCCGATGCACCCGCGGCCGAAGGGAGCGAAGCGCCAACGGACGCTCCCCTCTCTCCCGAGAGCGACAGCGAACCCCGCTGACCCTCATCTGATCTTCAACTGATCACCCGATAGCATCCTCGCGCATGCGATGCGCGAACGTGCACCCGCGCCCTTTCGCGGATGCGTGCGCGTGCGTCTGCACACACTTGTTGCACGCGCTTGCGGTACGCCTCTCCGCGTACTGACGTGCTATCGACGTGGGTTGCTGACACCCCGCCCGCATCGTCATCCCACTGTCGTTTGACTGACCTATTGCACGTGCAGCGCGTGCCATCGACCACTCATACGCTCCTTTCAACAACCGGCGTTCCCCCGCCCCAACCGAAAGGAGTTTCCATGCGACTCACCTTGATGGCGCTGTTCGTGTGCGCGTTGATCGCTGTCCCTGCCTTCGCAGATGCACCCGACTCGGAGGTGAATCCACAGACCGGCAACATCGAAACCGCCGACGCAACGGCGAACACATCCGATCTGGATGTGCGGATCACCATCGACGACGGATCGGGCAATAACGTCGTCACCTTCCTCAGCACCCACGCCGACGACGATCGCAGACCGCGCATCGCGATCGAGGACGACGGCGATGTCTGGGTGGTCTGGTGGCGAGACAGCGCCACCGACGAGATCGTCTTCCGCCGACGGCCCCACGGTTCGACGTGGGACGCCGAGGAGGTGATCAGCGAATCCGGCGAGAGCAGCCGCAATCCGTCGATTGTCCGCGATGGCAGCGACGTGTTCGTCGCCTACGAGTACGACAGCGGAAGCGACACCGCCATCGCCCTGCTCAAAGACGAGTGGGCACCCGACCCGTTCGGGCTCCGCCTGACGCTGGATACCACCAGCTACAGCGGGGATGTCGACGTGCTGCTGTTCAGCGAGAGCGGCAACGTCTGGGTCACCTGGGTCGATAGCGCAAGCGACGTCGCCTGGAGTGAGTACGACGCGGCGACCGACAGTTGGAGCCTGACGACCCTCGAGAGCTACAGCGCCGACACGGTGGAGGATGCCCGCGGCCGCATCCGGACCACGGTGCTCGGACTCTGAGGAGAAGCGGAAGGAGCGCGTGTCCCCGGGGAAGTCCCGGGGACACGCCTCGAGCCGACTACTTGGACGGATCCGGGACGTAGCGCAGGTAGGGTTTCTCCTCGCGCCAGCCGGCGGGATACTTTTCCCTGGCCTGCTCGTTGCTGACGGCCGGGACGATGATCACGTCATCCCCGTGCTTCCAGTTGACCGGAGTGGCCACCTGATGCTCGCTGGTCAGCTTCAGCGAGTCGACGGTGCGCAGGATCTCGTCGAAGTTGCGCCCGGTGCTGGCCGGGTAGGTCAAGGTCAGGCGCACCTTCTTCTGACTGTCGATGACGAACACCGAACGCACGGTGAAGGTATTGTCGGCGTTGGGGTGCACCATGTCGTAGAGATCGGCGACGGTGCGGTCCGAATCGGCGATCAGCGGGAAGTTGAGGCCGACCCCCTGGGTCTCCTCGATATCCCGGGACCAGCCCTTGTGATCCTCGAGCGGGTCGACGCTCAGACCGATCACCTTGACGCCGCGCTTCTCGAATTCCGGCTTGAGTCGCGCCGCGGCGCCCAGCTCGGTGGTGCAGACCGGCGTGTAGTCCTTGGGGTGCGAGAACAGCACCGCCCAGTCCTCACCCATCCATTCATAGAAATCGATCTCGCCTTCCGTGGTCTGGACCTGGAAGTTCGGGGCGGTATCGCCCAGTCGAATCGACATTGCTTTCTCCTAAGTACAGGCGAACGCGAACCCTACGGGTGGGTCGCGGAAAGTAACGTGTCTTGCCCCTCGTGGATTCTACGACGCGGACCGGTTTCCGGCTCGTGGCCCGGCAGACCGGTCGCCTCTGTTGTATCGCCCGGCTGCGCGACTCCCCTGCACCGGAATCTCGATCGCCGAAAAAAGGCACCGGCGGCGGCTTCCCGTAGAATAGGTCCATGCGGATGCTGCACACCGCCGACTGGCACGTCGGCCGCGCCCTTCGCGGCCGAAGCCGGGCCGACGAGCATCGGGCCGTCCTCGCCGAGATCGCCTCGGTCGCCGCCGAACGGAAGGTCGATCTGATCCTGGTCACCGGCGACCTGTTCGACTCCGCGGCGCCGAGCCCCGAATCCGAGGCGATCGTCTACGACGCCCTGCTGGCCCTGGCCCGGCTCGAGGTGCCGGTGGTCCTCTGCGCGGGGAACCACGACCACCCCCAGCGCCTGCGGGCGGTGCGGCCGCTGCTCGAACTGGGCGGCGTCCACGTGGGCGAGATCCTGCGGCGGCCGGAAGAGGGGGGCGTGCTCCAGCTCGACCTGGGCGGCACGCCGGTGGCGGTGGCCACCATGCCCTTCCTCTCGCAGCGGAACATCGTCAAGGCGGACGCCCTGATGTCGGCGAGCGCCGAGGGACACCGGGGGATGTACGCCGAGCGCGCCCGCCGCATCATCGAGGAGTTGACCGCCGGCATGCCCGCCGACGCCATCCGCATCCTCGCCGGGCATCTGACCGTCACCGGCGGAGTCCTGGGCGGAGGGGAACGGGAAGCGCACACGGTGTTCGAATACGAGGTCCCCGCCGAAGCCTTCCCGGCATCGCTGCACTACGTCGCTCTGGGACACCTGCACCGGGCTCAACGCATCGCAGCCAAGGCACCGATTGCCTACTGCGGGTCGCCGCTCCAGCTCGATTTCGGCGAGACCCTCGACGTCAAGAGCGTGAGCATCGTCGAGCTCGGCTTGCGCCGCCCGGCCCGGGTCGACGTGGTGCCGCTGCGTTCAGGCAAACGGCTGCGCACCCTGCGCGCCGGCCTCGAACAGCTCGAGTCCCTCGAGGGGAAGTACCCCGACGACTTCTTGCAGGTGATCGTCGAGACCACCCCGCAAGCGGGACTGGCCGACCGGGTCCGCGAACTGCTGCCCCACGCCGTCGACGTACGCATCGCGCCCCGTCGCGGCGCCGATGAAGAGGACGAGGTCGCGGCGAAACCGGATCGCTCGAACCTGGCTCCACAGGCGTTGTTCGAGGCCTACCTCGAGGAGCGGGGTGAGGAAGATCCCAGACTGAGGCACCTGTTCGAGGAACTGCTGGAGGAGGCCGATGCAACCGCTCCGGCTTGAACTCCAGGGGTTCACCGCCTTTCGTGATCGCACCGAGTTGGACTTCAGCGACGCCGATCTCTTCGTGCTGTCGGGGCCGACCGGCTCGGGCAAGTCGAGCATCATCGACGCGGTGACCTTCGCCCTCTACGGCAGCATCGCCCGCTATCAGAACCCGAACCTGGTCGCGCCGCTGATCAGCCAGGGCAAGTCCGAAGCCCGGGTGCGCTTCGACTTCCGGCTCGAGGGCCGGGACTACAGCGCCGTCCGCGTGGTGCGCCGTTCGAAGAACCGCACCAGCACCCGGGAAGCCCGGTTGGAACGGGACGGGGAGACCCTGGCGGGGAACGTCGCCGAACTGGACGCGGCGGTACGCAAGCTGTTCGGCCTGACCTTCGATCAGTTCACCACCTGCGTGGTGCTGCCCCAGGGAGACTTCGCCCGCTTCCTTCATGAGTCTCCCCGGGAACGTCAGGGCCTGCTCAAGGAGCTGCTGGGGATTCGGGTTTACGACCGCATGCGCGGGCTGGCCGGCGCCCGCGCCGCGGAACTCGAACGTCAGCTGGCGGCGACCGAGGGCCGGCTGGAAGAGTTGCTCGAAGGACGCAGGGAGGATCGTGAAACCCTGGAAGCGAATATCGCGAGCCTGAGCACCCTGCGGGAACGGGTGCGGGAAGACATGCAGGCCGTCGATGCCGCCGAGCATCGCCGGGCCCGGCTGGATCGAGAACTCGAACAGGCCGACCGGGAGCTGGAGGCGTTGCGGCAACTGGAAGAGGCGGCCGCGGAAGCACCGGTCGATGAGGACGCGCTGGGAGAAGCGGCCCGGGCGGTCGACGAGGCCGGCCGGGAACTCGAAGCGCTGGACTCGCGGGAGAAGGAGCAACGCGAGGCGCTCGAGGGCCAGCGCTCCGATGCGGAACTGCGTGGCGCCCTCGAGAACCGGGAACGCCGGGAACGTCTCGAAGGGATGCTCGCCGAGTTTGCCGGCCGGGAGGAAACGCTGGCGCAGAAGCTGGGAGAGGCGGCGGAGCTCCAGGCGGCCGCGGAGCGGGATCGCGGCCGCGCGGCCGAGGCGGTCGAGGAGATCCACCGCCATCACGCGGCCCATCGACTGGCCGCCGAGACGGCGCCCGGGGATCCCTGCCCGGTATGCCGGCGCACCATCGAGGACGCGATCGAGCTCGAACCGCCGGAAGATCTGAATGATGCGGTTGCCGCCCGGGATGAGGCTACCCGGCGGCACGAACAGGCAACGGCAGCGTGGGAACGGAGCGCCGCCGAACGGGACCGGGTCGCCGGTCGCCGGGCGGCTGCCGACGAGGAGTTGGAGGCGTTGCCCCCGGCGGAAGATCCCGAGGAGCTGGCGCGGCAGATTGAAGAGCGGGCCGGGGTCGAACGTGCCCTTGCGCAACTCACCCGGCGGCGCCGCGAACTGCGGCGCGTCGAACAGGAAGCGCGGCGGCGACGGGAAGCCCTCGAGCAGGAAGCGGATACGGCCTGGAGTTCCCTGCAGGAGAAACGGGGCGCGGTCACCGCAATGCACCCTCCCGAGCTGGCGCGCAACGATCCCGGCGAATCGCGGCAGGCGATGGTCGCCTGGGTTCGCGAGATGATCGGCACCCGCAGGTCCGAACGGCAGGAACGGGCTGCGGCGCGAAAGAAGGCGGATGACGCCGCGGCGAAACAGCGGGAACGCATCTGGTCTCGCTGCAGAGAGGCGGGACTGGAAACCCTGGAGGATGTGCCGCTGGCCCAGATCGAGCGGCGCCTCGGCCGGCTCGAACAGGAACTGGGCGAGCTGGAACGCAGCGAGACCCGGCGGGTCGCCCTGGAGAAAGAGAGCGCCACCCAGAAGGAGCATCACGCCGTTGCCTCGGCGCTGGCCCGGCACCTCAAGGCCGATCGATTCGAGCGCTGGCTGCTACGTGAGGCCTTCGAACGTCTGGCCCAGCTTGCCGGGCAACGACTGCTCGAGCTGTCGCGGGGGGACTACTCGCTGGAGTTCGACGAGGACCAGAACGTCGATGTGATCGATCACCGCAACGCCGGCGAACGACGGTCGGCCCGGACTCTCTCCGGCGGAGAGACCTTTCTCGCCTCCCTCGCCCTGGCCTTGTCCCTGTCGGAACAGGTGGCCGAACTGGCTGCAACCGGCGCGGCGCGCCTGGAGTCGATGTTCCTCGATGAGGGGTTCGGCACGCTCGATCCGGAGACCCTCGACGTCGTGGCGCACACCCTGGAGGAGCTGGGATCGCGGGGCCGCACCGTGGGGCTCGTGACCCACGTCCCCGATCTGGCCGAGCGCATCCCCGTATGCTTCCAGGTGCAGAAGACCGCCGGCGGCTCACGGGTCGAACGCCGGGATTAGGCCGTTATCGCGGCAAAAAATGGGGTACGCCCGGGCAATGCGGTCGCGGCCGAGGTCAGCTTCGTGTAAACTGCGTTTGCCTCGTCTTATGCAGGGTGCGCCGGGACGTTTGCGCGAACGCTCCGCGGTTGGGGTAACGGACTGCGCCACGTCGCTGCCGAGCCTTCCGTCACATCGGCAGATCGATCGTTGCCCCCAGGCATCCTTTCGAGTTTTACCGGGGTCCATTCGAACGCCGCGAACCGCCTCAACGGTTTGTGCGGCGTCGCACGAGGAGGCCGAAAATGGCTAGAAAATCACGAATGACCATCCTCAAGCGTCAACGCGAAGTCAAGAAGGCCCAGAAGCAGGCCGAGAAGCGCGCCAAGCGCCAGGGTCTCGAGGTTCAAGGCTCCGTCGAGCCGCGCCCGACCATCGAAATCTCTTCCCTTTTCGGACGCCGTCCCGCCGAGAACGACAAGTCCGGCCAGTGACCATCCATCTCGAGTAGACCGTCCCTCTCGAACCGTCACCCTTGCGCTCGGCGGTTGGGTGACGAAAACGCGGAAACCCCCGCCTGTCTTGCCTATTGCCCAGGTCTGATGTAGCGTATTTGCGAGGTTCTGTTCCCATTCTTCTGCGATGAAGCAGAGTCTGGACAACCCCCCGGCACGCGGTGTCTGGTAGTTGGTGCGTGGTCCAAAGATTTTCGGGTACGCGGTCTGAACCTGGTACGACTCCCCGTGGCCCGGGGAAGGATTAGGAGTTCGTGGTAATGGGTACGAGGCTTTACGTGGGCAACCTGCCCTTCAGCGCGGATAGCGAAGAAGTCCGCCAGTTGTTTTCCCAGAACGAACGCACGGTCACCGACGTGCACCTGGTGACGGACCGCGAAACCGGTCGTCCCCGCGGATTCGGTTTCGTCGAGATGAGCACGGCCGACGAGGCGGATGCCGCGATTCGTGAGCTGGACGGTTACTCCTTCGGCGGACGCCCGCTGAAAGTCAACGAAGCCCGTGAGCGCACCGGCGGCGGCGGCCGTGGCCCCGGCGGCGGCGGTGGTGGTGGCGGCGGATTCCGTCGCTACTAGGTTCAGACGTCCATAAAGACTGCGAAAGGCGCCCTGCGGGGCGCCTTTTTTTATCGTCGCCGGGTCGGCCCCAGGGCATCGGAGCCGGTCTCCCGGTGGGCTGACCGCCGGAGCCGGCCGAAGGGTTCCCAAAAGGATCCTTGACCGATCGGTCCAGGTCAGCTAGATTGCTTCGCATGGCTCCCGGACCCCAGAAGCAGTTCGACCGTGCCCAGGCTCTCGAGCGTGCGCTCGAGGTGTTCTGGAAGCAGGGCTTCGAAGCCACCGGCATGGCCGACCTGACCCGCGAAATGGGTATCGGCCGCCAGAGCCTGTACGACACCTTCGGCGACAAGAAGCAACTGTTCCACGAGGCGCTCAACGCCTACTTCTGCGGCGTGATGGGGCCGGTGATCGCCCAACTCCACGCTCCCGGGTCGGCGCTCGCGAACATGCGCAAGGTTCTCGGCATCTGGCATCAACGGCTGGAAACCATGGGAGACCGGGGCTGCATGGTGGGAAACGCCACCGCCCAGATGGACCCGTCGGATACCGAACTGGCGAAGTGCCTCAATCAGTACTTCGGCACGCTGGAAGATGCCTTCACCAAGGCCTTCGAGAAGGCCCGCGAGCAGAAAGAAATCCGCGACGATGTCGATCCACGCGTCGCCGCGCGTCTTGTTCTCCACACCGGGCAGGGATTGGTGCTGCTGCACAAGCTGCGGCCCGACCCGGCCAATGCTCAGAAGGTGATGGAGTCCGTGTTTCAACTGATCCAACGAGATTGAGCATGCCTGACGCGAACCGTGCGACCCTTGCGTTGATCTGGAACGATCGTTCCAACTAAGGAGTCTGCGATGCAGCAGCAAAGCCCCTCAGATCGACTCGCCCTGCGCCTTGCCGACTTCGTCGACCGCTTCCCGCTCCTGGTCATCGGGGCGGCGTTGATCCTGGTCGCCCTGATCGCGAGCGGCGCGCGGTTCCTGGAGTTCTCCAACAACTACCGGGTGTTCTTCAGCCCCGAGAACCCGGAGTTGGTCACCTTCGAGGAGTTCCAGGGGAACTACACCAAGAACGACAACATCCTGTTCGTGCTGCGGCCCGCCGAGGGCACGATGTTCGAGCCGCGGCTGGCCGACGCGGTCGAGCGCTTGACCGAGGAATCCTGGCAGATCCCCTACGCCTTGCGGGTCGACTCGGTCACCAACTTCCAGCACAGCTTTGCCGACGGCGACGACCTGACCGTCGACGATCTGATCCGGGACGGCGCGGCGATGAGCCCGGCCGAGTTGGAAAGGAAACAGGCGATCGCGCTGGCCGAACCGATCATCGAGGGTCAGCTGCTCTCGAGAGACTCGACCACCACCGCGGTCAACGTCACCCTGCAGTACCCCGAGGAGAGCCTGGAAGAGGTCCCCGAGGCGGTGGCCTACGCCCGCGAACTGGCCGGCCGGGTCGAGCGGGAGTTTCCCGACGTCACCGTGGTGCTGACCGGCGTCTCGATGCTCAACAACGCCTTCACCGAGGCGGGACAGAGCGATTCGAAGACCCTGATGCCGCTGATGTTCGTGGTGCTGATCGCCTTCATGGTGATCATGCTGCGCAGCTTCACCGGAACGGTGGCGACCCTGAGCGTGGTCGCGGTCTCGGCGGCGTCGGCCCTGGGCGTCGCCGGCTGGATCGGGATCAAGTTGACGCCGATCTCGGTGATGGCGCCGATCATCATCATGACCCTGGCCATCGCCGACAGTGTCCACATCCTGAGCAGCATGCTGACGCTGATGCGCTCGGGAATGGAGAAGCGGGAAGCCATGCGGGAGAGCCTGCGGCTGAACCTTGTCCCGGTGGTGATCACCAGCGTCACGACCATCGTCGGTTTCCTGGCGCTGAACTTCTCCGACGCGCCTCCCTTCCGCGATCTCGGCAACATCACCGCCGTCGGCATCGGCTGGGCGCTGCTGTTCTCGCTGACCCTCTTGCCCGCGCTGATCCGCCTGCTGCCGATCAAGGCCCGGGCGACGGTCGCCTCGGGCAAGGAAGCCGGCTTCGAGGGCTTCATGGAGCGGATGGCCGACTTCGTCACCGGCAACCACCGCTGGGTCCTGTTCGGCACCGCCGCCGTGTCGCTGGCGTTCATCGCCATGGTGCCGACCCTGGAACTCAACGATGAGTGGGTCAAGTACTTCGACCACCGCATCGAGTTCCGCGGGGATGCGGAGTTCGCCGACGAACATCTGGGCGGGCTCTACCGGGTGGAATACTCGCTGCCGGCCGACGGCCCCGGCGGCATCTCCGAACCGGCCTACCTGGAAGCGTTGGACGGCTTCGCCCAGTGGCTGCGCGAACAGGACAGCGTGACCCACGTGCTCAGCTACTCGGACATCGTCAAGCGGCTGAACAAGAACATGCACGGCGACGACGAGAGTTGGTACCGCATCCCCGAGGACCGGGAACTGGCCGCCCAGTACCTGCTGCTCTACGAGCTCTCGCTACCCTACGGCCTGGACCTCAACGACCGGGTCAACATCGACAAATCGGCGACCCGCCTGACCGTTACCGTCGGCGAGGCGACCACCGTCGAGATGCGGGACATGCTGGCGCGCAACGACGCCTGGCTGGTCGAGAACGCCCCCGAGTCGATGCACGCCTCGGGCACCGGCGCCGCGGTGATGTTCTCCTACATCTCCGAACGCAATATCAACAGCATGCTACGGGGCAACGTGATCGCGCTGATCTTCATCGCGATCATCATGATCATCGCCCTGCGCAGCCTGGGGATCGGCATGCTGAGCCTGTTGCCCAACGGACTCCCCATCCTGGTGGCGCTCGGCATCTGGGCGGTGTTCGTCGGCCAGGTGGGCATGGCCGCGGCCACGGTCTCGGCCACCTCCCTGGGCATCGTCGTCGACGACACCGTGCACTTCCTGGCCAAGTACCTGCGCTCCCGCCGCGAGAAGCAGTACGACCGGCCGGAGGCGATTCGCTACGCCTTCCGCATGGTCGGAAGGCCGATCATCACCACCACGATCATCCTGGCCTTCGGCTTCGGCGTGCTGGCCCTGTCGGCATTCCGCATCAACGCCCAGATGGGGCTCCTGACCATGATGGCGATCCTGATCGCCCTGCCCATCGACTTCCTGCTGCTTCCGTCCCTGCTGATGCTGGGTCACAAGAAAAAGAAAGAGGTTCAAAGCGATGAAGCCCTCGCGACCGCGTCCTGAGTCGATCGTTCTGCTGCTGATCGCAGCGCTCCTGCTTCCCGCGGCGGCGCTGGCCGCCACCCCCGAAGAGCAGGGTTTCGAGATCGCTGCCCGTAGTGACCGCAGCGATCGCGGGTTCGGCGACAGCCGGGTCAAGATGACCATGGTGCTGCGCAACAAGGCGGGCAAGGAGACCGAGCGTAGCCTGACCCTGACCACCCTCGAGATCGCCGACGAGCAGATGGGGGACAAGAGCCTGATCCTGTTCGACAGCCCCGCCGACATCGACGGCACGGCGCTTCTGTCTCACGCCCGCATCCTGGAGCCCGACGACCAGTGGCTGTTCCTGCCGGCGCTGAAACGGGTCAAGCGCATCTCGTCGGTCAACAAGTCCGGCCCCTTCGTCGGCAGCGAGTTCGCCTTCGAGGACTTCACCGCCCTGGAGCTGAACAAGTTCACCTACAAGTTCCTGCGCCAGGAGGCGTGCGGCGATCTGACCTGCGATGTGGTCGAGCGCACTCCCCGCTACGAACACTCGGGCTACACCAAGCAGATCTCCTGGATCGACACCAGGGACTTTCAGGTGCGCAAGGTCGAGTTCTACGACCGGCGCGGCGACCTGCTCAAGACCCTGGAGCTCAGCGAGTACCGGGCCTACGGCGAGTACTGGCGTTCGCACCTGCTGAAGATGCAGAACCACAAGACCGGCAAGAGCACCGATCTGCGCTACGACGACTACGAGTTCAGCACCGGCCTGGCGGACAAGGACTTCGTCAAGGGCGTGCTCAGCCGGGCCCGCTGATTTGCGCACCCTGATTCGAGCATGCGCCCTCTGGGCGTTGGTTTCGCTGGCGGCGGCACCTCACCCCCTCGTCGCCGTCGCCGGCGAGACCGATCTCTCCGGGTCCATCGACCTGGAGTGGCGGCTGTTCAACGAGGATCCCGCCTATCCCGGCCAGGAGGGCAACAGCCAGGGGTCCCTGGTGTTGCGCCCGGTATGGGAGTGGGAGTCCGAGGACCGCAAGCGCCAGGTTCGCTTCGCCCCCTTCTTCCGCCTGGATGAGCGGGACGACGAACGCACCCACTTCGATCTACGCGAGGGCTACATCCAGTGGATCTTCGACGAGTGGGAGCTGCTGGCCGGCGTCAACAAGGTCTTCTGGGGGGTCACCGAATCCCGTCACCTGGTCGACGTGATCAATCAGGTGGACTTCGTCGAGGACATCGACGAGGAGGACCGGCTGGGTCAGCCGATGATCCTGGCCGCGACCCAACGCAGCTGGGGCCGGGTCGAGGCGTTCCTGCTGCCCGGTTTCCGCGAGCGGACCTTCCCCGGAAGCGACGGGCGGTTGCGCTTTCCGCTTACGCTCGACACCGATAACCCGCTCTACACCTCGGGCGCCGAGGACCGGCGGATCGACGGCGCCCTGCGCTGGTCCCACTACTTCGGCGACTGGGATGTGGGGGTCTCCTGGTTCCACGGCACCGGACGGGAGCCCCGCTTCGTGCCGGTCGCCGCGGCCGGCGATCCGAATACCTTCGTCGCGTTGCGGCCGGCCTACGACGTGATTCACCAGCTGGGCGTCGACGTGCAGTACACCCGCGAGGCCTGGCTGTGGAAGCTCGAGACCATCGGACGCCAGGGGCAGGGCCGGGACTTCGCCGCGGCCGTGGCCGGCTTCGAATACACCTTCTATCAACTGGGCGGAGGGGCCTCGGACCTGGGCGTGCTGTTGGAGTACCTGTGGGATGACCGGGACCTGGTCGCCCCCTTCACCGTCTCCGAAGACGACTACTTCGTCGGCGCCCGCTGGGCCCGCAACGACACCCAGGACACCTCGGTGCTCGGCGGTGTGATCGTCGACGCCGGCGACGGTTCGATCGCCGGGCTGCTGGAGTTTCAGCGGCGGCTAGGCGAGCGGTTCAAGATCGAGGCCGAGGCCCGCTGGTTCTCCAGCGTCGATCCCGAGAACCCGCTGACGTTCTTCGAGCAGGACAGTTTCCTGACCCTGCGCTTCGCCCGCTACTTCTAGCCCGGATCGTCCCCGACCGTTCCTACCGCTATAATTGGTAGATAGAACTGAGGGGAGGGCGACATGATCAAGGTATACAGCGCCATGACCGGCGTCCCGGTGCACAACCTGAAGAACGTGATGGAGGCCCAGGGCATCGCCTGCGAGGTGCGCGGCGACCACCTGCGTGCGGCGGTCGGCGAGGTCCCTCCGATCGAAGCCTGGGTCGAGCTCTGGGTCGAGGAAGACCGGGCCGACGAGGCGCGCAAGATCATCAAGGACGGAATCCCCGACAGGGGCGACGACTGGGTCTGCGCCGAGTGCAACGAGACCGTCGAGGCCAACTTCGGCCAGTGCTGGAACTGCGGCGCCTACCGGCCCAGCGAGACGGCGCCGGCGCCGGATAGCTCCAGCGCCGGGTAGCTTTGGCGCGGGCTCGCCCTAACGCAGGGTGACCACCACCCGGATCGTTCCGGTCCCCGACTCCAGCGCCCCCAACGCCTTGCCGATGATCGTGCCCGGCCGCGGTTCGTGGGCGCGCATGGCGTGTCCGGGGGTCGGCGAGGAAACCAGCAGATCTCCGGGACGGATCGCGCCGAAGGCCGCGTCGACCTTGAGCGGCACCGTGCCGGTCATCGCCACCGCCGCGTGGGATTCCTCGAAGCGCTGGATCAGCGCCTGCCAGGTCAGCTCCGCGGTGTCGGCGTCGCCGGTACGGCGGGCCAGCTCGTAGCGAGCGGCCAGTTCCGCGTCCGCCTCGAGAATCCGATCGAAGCCGTGGCCCAGCAGCACGCCGGGCACCGTGGAGACGATCCCGACCACCGCCGTGTCGCCGGCGGTCTCGCTGCGCTTCAGTTCGCCGTTACCCTCGGCGTCGATCACCAGCAGGTCGCCGGGTTCCACCGCTTCGCTGACCGGGAAGTACTCGGCCAGGTCCATCGCCGACGGACGGAAAGACCCGCGGGCGTAGACGTTGCCCTCACCATCGACGCGGAAGACCTCCTTCTCCCCACTGGGATCGTGGAGCGCCAGGGAGGCATGGCCCGGCATCGCCGTCAGGTGGTCGCCGGCGGCGGCGCCGGCGGGCGAAAGGGTCGCGACCGAACCGGCGTCGGATCCTGCTTCGGCGTGGAGCGTGTCGGCCGGGGAAGTCGCCACCGGGTCCGCAACGCTGCCGCCGTACCAACCCTGCTGAATCAACGCCAGGATCTTGCGTTCGCCGCCCGAAGAGGATTCCATCGCCACGGCGAAGTAGGGACCCGGCTGACGCAAGGCCATGCCGAAGCCGGCGACGTCACTGCTGGTCAGGTACTCCCCCTGCTCCACGGCGCCGGTGACCTTGACCGGCACCCGGCCGACCAGCGCCACCGGGACGTTTCCGCGACGCCAGCTGTCCAGCCGGGCCTCGAGGTCCAGAGCCTGTTGCTGCAGCTCGGCGCGCCGCTGCTCCAACTCGGGATCGAGGGGCGCCAGATCCCGGGGAAGCTCGGCGTTCTCCAGCCCCAGGCTCGCCGTCGAGTCCGAGGCGTCGGAACCGTTAACCGCGGGGTCCAGCTCCGACGCCGTCACCTCGCCCGCCGCCGCGGATTGCGCCGAGATCACCGCCTGGACCTCGAACAACTCGCCCCGCACCCGCTCCAGTTCATCCCAGACCGGGTAGGCGTCGGCGGTCGGTCCGCCGAGCAGTACGCCCGGCTTGGTCGAGACGATACCCACCACCGTGGGATCGAGAGCACGGGTCGCCCGGGTCACCCCTTCCGGCGTGTTCGGGTCGAGTACCACCACCGTCCCGGCATCCAGATCCGCCGAACCGAGGAAGCCCTCGGCCACATCGCAGGCGCCGGACTGGGTCAGGGTGTTGTCGATCTGCATCGACCCGATATCGTCGATGATCGCCTCGACATCCGCATCGTTTGCGAACAACCACGCCGTGTTGGACGACGCGGCGTTCTGGATGTTCCAGACGAACGCCGAGTTGACGCTACCGCTACCGGTGCAGGTATCCGCCCGCACATCGTCCCAGCGCACATAGTTGCCGGTGTTGTTGCCGTTCTCGTAGAAGTACATCGAGGAGTCACGTTCCGACTCGCTGAGAATCAGGTCGCCGACGACCACCGTGTCATCGGCTACGGTGTCCCCGAGCCGCACCACCAGATTGCTGCCGCCGAAGGTGAGTTGCCCGTTGGTGTTGATCGAAGCGCCGGGATCCAGGGTCACGTTCCCGTTCAGGTCGAGCGTGCCGTTGACCGTAGCCGACCCCAGCGTCGCACCACCGCTGACCGAGGCGCTGCTGGAACTCAACGCGGCCATCGAGCCGGTTCCGCTGAGCGACAGGTTGCCCGATCCGTCGAGGGTCGCAATCTGGGAGTTGATCGAGTTGCGGAAATCGTACAGACCGTTCCCCGGGCGGAAAACCATGCTGGAGGAACCGTTGATGAAGATCGATCCGTGGGTCGACGAGCCAAACCCTCCACGGAGGATCAGATCGTCGGTGAGCGAGTTGCCGGCAATGATCGAGGTCGAACCGGTCCCGCCGTTGATGTTGCCCCCGGCGCCGAAGGAGAGGCTCTCGGTCGCCGTGGTGGAGGACCCCAGCACGAGGCTCTGGGAGAGACGGAAGCGGTTGTCGGCATCCTCGAAGGTCAGGAACTCCTCGAGCGGGTTCCCCGAATCCTTGAAGAAGACCGATGCATCTCCGTCACCGGCGCCCAACGGTCCCAGGCGCAAGCCCTCGTGGCTCGGTGTGTCGCTGGTCGGCGGTAAATCGGCTCCGTTGTAGAGCGAACCGATCACGATCGGCGCGTTGGGCTTGCCGTCGATGAACCCGACCAGCACCTCGGTATCGATTTCGGGCGTGAAGTAGCCACCCTGCCAGTCTCCGTCGCTGGCGCTGCCCGGGCCGGGAGTGCCGGACTTTCCATTGCGCCCCGGCGGCGTGGCCACCCGCATCCAGCCCGAGGAGTCGTCCTGGTCGAGATCGCTGAACAGCGCGACCCGGACCCGGCCGAGTGAATCGCTGTTCTCCAGCACCTTGCCCGTAATCAGGCCCTCAATCCGCGGCTCGACGGGAAACCGAACCGGCGCGTAGTTCACCGTCGAGGGTAGCGCCGAGAAGGCGTTGCCGTAGGACACGCAACTGTTGGCGCTGTCGTTCAGGGCGTAGTGCCGGACCTCGGTCACCGTGTAGGTGCCGTTGAAATCGGTGCCGTTGACATCGTTGAGCACGAAGGTGTGGCCCGCCTTCATCGAGGCCACGGTGCCCGTTCCCCGATGCAGCGAACGGCGGGAGTCTTCACGCCGGGCCGCGGCCTCCGCTCGAAGAAGCGCGAGATCGACGACGCCATCTGCGCCGCCGTCGTAGCGGTCGACCTGACCGATCACCGACCCACTGACCGTGTCGCTGCGGACGAACAGGTTGTTGGAGCTGTCGTCGAAGGTCCCGATGCGGAAGGTCTCGCTGGCCTGCTGTTCGCGGGAGTGGAAGGTCGCGACAAACTCCTCGCCGGTGCCCGGGTCGACCTGATCGCCGTAGTAGCCAAAGCTGCCGGGAATCGCGGTGAAGGCGGCGTTGGAATCGCCGGTGACGATCTGCTCCCCCGAAGCGGCCTCCTGGAAATGGAAGTGGACGCCCTCGCGACCGGTGATCCGCTGAACGAACGACAGGTCGGTCTCGTTGTACTGCACCTCCCACTCGTAGGGCGAGATGCTGCCCACACTGTTGTTGATCGAGGGAACCCCGAGGTCACCGAACACCTGGCTGAGGATGTCACTGGTCGTCTGGTCGAAGAATGCGCGATGCCGGGCGAAGCGCTCTCCCTCGGCAAGACGGGGCTGAATACGGTAGACGTAGGTCCGGGTGCTGCCGTTGACGCCGGCCAGGCCGAACTCGGTGACGATCCCCGAGAAGGTCACCGCGGATCCGTTGCGCGTCAGGGTCAGCACCGCGTCCTGACCGATGCTGCTGGTCAGCGCGCCGCTCGCTTCGACGGTCACCAGATAGCGCGAGAGCTGGGAGATCTCGTCGCTACCGACGAAGCCGGTCACCGTCCCGGCAAGGGGCACACCGCCGACCTCGAGGGAGAGTTGGGCGGTGTTGCCGCCGGAGCAGTCGAAGGGACGCAACTCGGCGAAGGGCAGGTCGCCGGGATTCTCCACGCCGAGCCGATCGGCCAGGGGGCGCAGAGTGCTCTCGGTCACCGTCGCCGGGGTGCGCCAGGTCGCGTTGCCGCTGGCGTCGGAGGTCAGGACCTTGCCTTCACCCGGCGAGCCGGTGCTGACCGAGAAGCCGCCGTTGGCGGCCAGGGTGCCCTGAATCGCCAGGCGTCCCGCCTTGATCTGGGTGTCCGAGGAGGTGTCGAGGAATTCGGCTGCCTCGCGGCCGTCGAGCCGGGTCGCGTTGAAGGCGTAGGGCGAGGACTGCACCCGCACCCGCGGGCTCAACGTCTCGAAGCTACCGGCGC
Organism: uncultured Acidobacteriota bacterium; assembly: GCA_964496265.1. Taxonomy (GTDB): domain Bacteria; phylum Acidobacteriota; class Polarisedimenticolia; order Polarisedimenticolales; family Polarisedimenticolaceae; genus Mor1. Next base: position 17,608 of record CAZBZH010000006.1, read on the forward strand.
CGACGGCACGCAGATCGATCTCGAGCCAGACCTCGGAGAAGTCGGCGAACAGCCCACTCAACGCGTTGTAGAACCCGGGGCCGCTCCCATCGGACACATCGCCGCTCCCCAACGCTACGTCGAACAGGCCGCCCGAAACAGCGACCGCGCCGGTGCCGGCAGCGAGATGTTGATCGATCAGCACCTCGTCTCCCGCCACCTCGGCGTCGAAGAAGCGGAAGATCATGTCGAAGCTACCCTCCTCCGGCGCACCGGAGGCGTCCCGCAGCACACCCTCGTAGTGGAGCAGATCCGGAGGTGTCGCGGCCTGGAGCATGGGCAAGCCGAGGGCCAGGATCAGCAGGAAGGCGAAGGGACGGATTCGACGGTGGAACATCTCGATCCTCTCGGCAGATGCCGTAATTCTCTCCGGGGTCGCGGAACGGTTTTGCGCAGAACGGGTTTGCGTGGAGCGGGTTGACGTGGAGCGCTGGTTCATGGACATGCGGTGCCCTCCCGGGCGGCGCCGACGCTGTCGGCTCCCTTGGGACCTTCCTCGGCGAGGCGGTTCTCGACGGTGACCAGATAGAAGAAGCCGTCGGTGGCGGGCACCGGATCGGCATCGACGTAGGTCGTGCCGTTCAGCTCCTGCTGGAAGCAATTGCCGTAGCTCAGGGAAGACAGGGTCGAGAGCCGGTCCCGGTAGAGGTTGTAGCGGCCGGCCGCGGGCGCGGCGGTCCAGCTCAGGGTGTCGCCGTCGGAAAAGTCGAGGAACGCCACCTCACCGGGCGGCCCGTAGGCGCAGGTGAAGCAGGCATCGGAGCGGAACGAACTACTCGTGAGCCCGCGCCGCCCGAAGCCACCGATCGCCGTGAGGCTCAGCCGATAGCTGGCGGACGCCGGCGCGGCCGCAGGGGTCGAGCCCCCGTTGCGGAACGTCGACTGCTCCAGTTCGTAGCTGGCGCTGCTCTGGGCCAGCGCCGGATTCAGGGACGCCAGGACCGCCAGGGTCCAGAGTCCGATGGTTCTCCGGATGTTCATGCGCCTCCCTCGATGGTCTTCGGGGCTTGGTTTGGAGGTACAGGATCAGACGCTCGTGGCGAGCGTGATTCCTCAGCAACCGCCTACTAAAAGTGGCGTCGCGGTATACTTTCGGGACCCAGTCAGAAAGGAGGCCGCCATGGGGGGTTGGCGCCGCAGCTTCGTTTTCGTCCTGTCTCGCCCGGGGGTGTTCCCAGGTGTCCTACTATTGCTGGCGCTCTGGCTGACGCCCGCCGCGGCCGACACGCTGATCCTCGACCCTTTCGACTACGCCGACGACACCGCCGCCCGGGCCGCCTGGCTCAATCGGGGGATCTCCCCCAAGGTCACCATGGCGGACTCGGGCCCCTGGGGCAGCGAGCGGGTGATGACCCTGCCCTGCAACTGGAGCGCCCTCCCCGACCGCGGCTACTGGGACCGGCTGGATACCTTCGACCTGTCCGCCTACTCGATGTTCGCCCTGGAGCTCTACGTCGCCGATCCGGCGGCGATCTCCCAGTTCACCCTCTACTTCCGTTCGGGCGGCGGCTGGTACAGCCAGTCCTTTCCGATCACCCAGGCGGGTTGGCAGACCCTGACCTTCACCGTCACCGACTTCTCCCAATCGGGGAACCCCGGCGGCTGGGATCAGGTCGACACGATCCGGCTCTCCCCCTGGCGCGCATCCGAAGAGGACACCGAGATCGCCGTGCGCGAACTGCGGGCCTTCCAACCCGACGTGTTCATCCTGCACGACAAGCTGACCACCGAGAGCGCCCTGGCGGACCGTTCGGCCGATCTGGTTCGCTTCTTTCTGAGCGAGTACGACATCTCCCTGGGCGTGTTCGACAACAGCGCCCTGGACGACGGCTACCTGCAGTACAGCAAGTTCCTGATCCTGCCCTACAACGACGTGTTGACCGACCCGCAACTCACCACCATCGAACAGTTCGTGGGGAACGGCGGCAAGTTGATGGCGTTCTACCGGCTGGCGCCGCGGATCGGAAACCTGCTGGGGTTGAC
>CAZBZH010000006.1:19648-23828 GCA_964496265.1 uncultured Acidobacteriota bacterium
GGCTCCGACGTCGGCGACTACAAGAGCTACACCTTCGACGACGCGACCATCCCGCATCTGCCGGGCCAGGTGCGACAGAACTCCTGGACGCTGACCGAGGTGGCGACCCTTCCCGTCCTCAACGCGCGAATGATCGCCGAGTGGGAAGACAGCGCCGGCGTCAAGACCGGCAAGGGCGCCTGGTTCGCCGGCGACAACGGGGTCTACAAGTCCCACATCATTCATCTGAGCGACCGGGTGCAGAAGCAGCGGATGCTGCTCTCGCTGATCGGCCACTACCTCCCCGAGATCTGGCCGACGACGGCGAACCGGGCCATCGAACGTATCGGCCAGATCGCCGAGTACGCCAACTACGCCGAGGCGGTCGCCGACATCCAGGCCCGCGCCCCCTCGACCTCGCGTCAGGCGGAGATCGACGCCGCCCTGCTCGACGCCGAGACCGCCCGTAACCAGGCGCTGAGCGAACAGGGCGCCGGACAAGACGCCGACGCCACCTTCACCGCCATCGACGCCCGGGGGCACCTGCAGCAGGCCTACTACCTGAGCCAATCCGCGGCACTCCCCGAGTTCCGCGCGGTCTGGGAACACGCCGGCTCCGGCCCCTACCCGGGAGACTGGGCCCGCGCCATCGATCAACTGGCGGACAACGGCTACAACGCGGTCTACCCCAACAGCCTGCGCGCCGGACTGGCCCACTACGACAGCGAGCTGTTGCCCCACTCCTCGCTGTTCAACACCCATGGCGACCAGATCACCGCCGTCGTCGATGCCGCCCGGGCCCGGGGCATTGAAGTTCATGTCTGGAAGTTGAACTGGAACCTCGGCCGCGCGCCCCAGGACTTCATCGACCAGATGCGCGCCGAGGGGCGCACCCAGGTCTCGGCGACGGGCAAACACATCGACTGGCTCTGTCCCTCCCATCCGGACAACCTGGCGCTGGAACATGACTCGATGATGGAAGTGGTGCAGAACTACGACGTCGACGGCATCCACTTCGACTACATCCGCTACCCCGGGCCGGACTACTGCTACGACGACGGCTGCCACGCACGCTTCCAGGCCGAGACCGGCAACACCGTCACCAACTGGCCCGCCGATGTGCGCAGCGGCGGCCCGCTGGAAGATGCGTTCCTCGAGTGGCGCCGGGCCCAGATCACCGAACTGGTCGAGGCGGTGCATACGAGCGCCAAGGCGCACAACCCGGATATCGAGATCTCCGCCGCGGTGTTCGGCGACTACGACCAGGCCTACGGCAACGTCGGCCAGGACTGGGTCGACTGGATCGACCGGGGCATCGTCGATCATCTGCACCCGATGTCGACCACGCCGGACTACGACCGCTTCCGCGAGCTGGTCAACGAGCAGCTGGCCCTCTCGGCCGGGCGGGTTCCGACCTACCCGGGCATCGGCATCACCAACGACGCAACCCGCATGACGCCGGACATGGCAGTGGCCCAGGTGCTGATCACCCGTGAGCTCGGCACCGGCGGCTACATCATGTTCAACTTCGACCAGGATGTCGGCGAGATCTTCCTGCCGGCGCTGGGCCTCGGCACCACGGCTCCCGGAGGGGTCGGCGAGACTCCCGATGCGCGCTGGGTCCCCGGCAACATGCTGACCCTGGCCAAGGCGGGCGCCGGACAGCTGGAGCTCAGCTGGGGGGACACCTGCCACACCTCGGCGTTGGCCACCGACTACGCGATCTACCGGGGTACCCTGGCGACCGGCGGCGGATGGAATGACGATCATCAGCCGGTGAGTTGCGGGAGCGATGGGGCTACCATGGAGATCATCCCGGATGCGCCGGGAGATCACTACTTCCTGGTGGTCGCCACCGACACCAACCAGGAGGGGGGCTACGGCTTCGATTCGGGCGGCGCGCCGCGCACGGTCTCGGATCGTCCCTGCCACCCGCAGACCGTGGTGGCCTGTCCCTGATTCGGGGGCAGCCCCCGATTCGGAGGAAGGCGATGTCCAGCGAGAAGGACCCCACCGAGGCGATGCGCCTCGCGGCCAGCGAGTACCCCGACGTGGACGCGGGCACCGCCTGCACCCAGAGTTCGTTCAAGGCCCGGAAGAAAGCGTTCCTGTTCGCCGGCCCCCAGGGGGGCCGCTTCAAGGCGATGTTCAAGCTGGAGGCCTCGATTCCCCAGGCGACGCGGCTTGCCGCAGAGCAGCCCGACCGCTTCGAGGTGGGCAAGAACCGCTGGGTCACCGCCCGCTTCAGCGCCGACGAGCCGATGCCGGCCAAACTGTGGAAGGCCTGGCTGGACGAGAGCTACAGCCTGGCCACCGGCGGAGCGGCGCCCGGAGCAAAGGCGGCGTCGCCGAACAAGGCCGCGTCGAAGAAGGCCGCGCCCAGGGCAAAGACCACCGCAACCAAGAAGCGCATCGCGCCCAAGAAATGACGGCCCGGTGAACCTCGCCCAGTGGCAGGCCGCCGGGCACGACTTCGACTACCACGGTCACCGCATCTTCTACCGCCGGGAGGGCCGGGGTACGCCGCTGCTGCTGGTCCACGGTTTCCCCACCGCCTCCTGGGACTGGTACCGCGTCTGGGACGGGCTGACGGCGCGCTTCGACGTGATCGCGCCGGACATGATCGGTTTCGGCTTCTCGGCCAAACCCCCGGACTATCCCTACAGCCTGATGGATCAGGCGACGTTGATGGAATCGTTGCTGCGGGAGCTCGGGGTGGAGCGCTATCACCTGGTGGCCCACGACTACGGCGACAGCGTCGCCCAGGAGCTGCTGGCCCGGCAGGTCGAGGACCCGGATCAAAGCAAGGGGGCGGCCAGGATCGAGACCTGTTGTCTGCTCAACGGTGGGATCATCCCCGACTGCCATCGTCCGTTGCTGGTGCAGAAGCTGTTGATGTCCCCGCTCGGCTCCCTGGTCGGGCGTCTGCTGAACCGGGGCACCCTGCGCAAGAGCTTCGACGACATCTTCGGCGCCGAAACCCGGCCGAGCGAGCAGGAGCTGGACGATTTCTGGGCGCTGATCGAATACAACGGAGGACGGCGGGTATTCCATCGCCTGATCCGCTACATGCGTGAGCGGAAGGAACAGGAAGCCCGCTGGGTCGGGGTGCTGCGGCGGCCCGGCGTGCCGCTGCGGCTGGTCAACGGTCCCGAGGACCCGATCTCCGGCGGCCACGTGATCACGGCGTTCCGTGAGCTCGTGCCCCAGCCGGACGTGGTCGAACTGCCGGGCATCGGCCACTACCCGCAGGTGGAAGCGCCGCGGCAGGTAACGGCGGCGATCCTCGAACAGATCGACGCCGCGGCGGCGGAATGAGCAAGAAGCGGTCGGGATGTTTGATCGGGCTCGTGGTTCTGTTCGCGGGGATCACCGTCGCCGCCCTCGCCTCCTTTCTCGCCGTGCGCGAGGGGCGCAACGCCCAACCCGAGAGACGCGCCGAGCCGGTAGCCCTGCCGGCGATGGCGCAGACCGTGCGCCTCGAGGTGGAACTGGCGATCGCCCAACTGGTGCTGCTGCCGGCCGGTGAGGGGGAGACCCTGGAGGTCGAGGCTCTGTTCGATCCGGCGCTCTATCGCTTCGAGCGGGAGAACCGGCAGGAGGGGCCTCTCGAGATCGTGGGGGTCTCGCTGGTCCCGACCGGATCCCGTACCTGGGCGCTGTTCCGGGCCAAGCTGAGCGAGACCATGGCCGTGCTGCGGCTGCGGGTTCCTCCCGAAGTGGTCTTCGACCTGGCGGGGGACATCGACAAGGGCATCGTGGCGCTGGAACTCGGCGGACTGCGCGCGCGCAACGTGGACATCGATCTGAAGGACGGCGGCGTCAAGCTGACCCTGGCCGAACCGGCGGCAACTCCGCTGGAGCGCCTGACGATCCTGGGCAAGAAGGGATCGCTGGATCTATCGGGGCTGGGTCACGCCAGTCCGCGAGAGGTCACGTTGAGTCAGGATCTCGGCGTGCTCGACCTGGACCTGCGGGGCGCGTGGGTGCGGGATGCCCACATCGAACTGGACGCCGGCTTCTCCGGCGGCACGATCTGGCTGCCCCAAGGGGTGCGGGTCAGCGGCGTGCCTTCCAGACCGGGACTCGTGCAGCAGGGCGAACTGGAGGGGCCGGCGATTTCCGTCGAGATGTCCAGCATGCTCGGCCGACTGGTGGTGGTGGAGTAACGCGGATCCTTGCTAGTCCTGGTTGTCCCGGC
>CAZBZH010000007.1:0-23075 GCA_964496265.1 uncultured Acidobacteriota bacterium
AAGCGGTCGAAGATGCCCATGTCGCCGGTGGCGTAGGAGAGGGCGACTTCGTAGCTGCGATCGTCGGAGAGGAAGTTACGACCACCGAACTTGAGCTTGAGGCCGTCGGCTTCCTGCCCGAAGAACGAGCGGCTGCCGCCGGAACCGGTGGTGAAGTTCATGCTGTTGGAGGTCAGCTCCTGGTCGTTGTACTCGAGACGACCACCGAGGTTCCAGTTGTCGCTGAGCTCCCATCCCACCGAGATACCGAGGCCGAGGCCGTTGATGTCGGTGCCGAAGTTGCTGGTGAAGCTACCGGACTCGTTGATGTCGTTGTGCTCATCGGTCAGGAAACCGATGTCGACCGAGTAGGTGAAGTTGTCGGTCTGGTTGACGAAGCCTCCGGCGAAGGTGCCGGCTTCCGAGAAGTTGAAGCCGCCGCCATCGACGAAGATGTTGTTCAGCGAGGCGCCGGCAGCGTTGACGCCTTGGTTGCCGACGAGGAAGTTCAGGTAGTTGCCGTTGTCGCCGGCATCGCCCTTCCAGGGCGTGAGCTGGCGCAGGCTGTCGACGTTACCGTTAGGCAGGTTCCACGGGCGGAGCTGCGCTTCGTCGAAGATGTTGAACAGGATGCCGCCCGAGGTATCCCGTAGGACGGACTGGCTGAACTGGAACTGGAACGCACTGGCGTTGGCGGCGTCACGCGTGGTGGCGAGCGCCGGGGTGGCCAGCAGGGCCATCACGAGGATCGCGACGGTAGTCTTCTGGACTCGACTCACTAGATCATCCCCCAGGCCTTTGTTTTTAAAACTCGAGGTGCCAGGCAATCAGGCCTGTGACCGCCGGACACCGCAGGAACCGAGAAACCGTTCACTATGCTTTGTTGGATTCACCGATCACTTCGGCCGACTGCGCGCGCACGACGTGGCGGCCGGCCTGGGCGATGGATTCGAAGCAATTCATTTAGGGTTATTCGCTGAAGACGTTCTTGCTTGCGCTCCGAAGACAGCGGATCCGCAAAGATGTGATCGACGATTGTAGCCAATGCACGGACTTTCTCAAGGGTATCCGGGCATGTTCTTGCTCCAATGTGTTGAATCCAAAATGCCGTTCTTGAACGACCTGGGTGCCGTTCGAAATGGCAACGGGCGGAGGCCGCGCGAGGCCGCAACACCCTCGGAAAATGAGCGCGTGAAACACTCTTGTTGCGGTTGGCCGGCCTTGCCGACATAGGCTGCCGGGTGTCGGCGGGCCGAGAAGTGACAGCCTGGTGACGCCCCTCTACACTGCTCCTCCGGGCCCGCAAACGGAGAACCACCATGAAGCACATCCGGGACAAGCGCGTATTGATCACCGGGGCAGCCCGGGGGATCGGTCTCGAGATCGCCCGGCGGTTCGCCGCCGAGGGCGCCCACCTGCTGTTGACCGACCTGGATCCCGCTGCCCTGGATCAGGCCGCGTCGGAGCTCGCGCCGGCTCGCGTCTCGACCTTTCAGAGCGACGTGACCGACGTCGCGGGCATCGCCGAGCTACGTAAGGCGGTCCACGCCGAGGGCGGGCCGATCGACATCCTGGTCAATAACGCCGGCGTGGTGTTCGGCGGCTCCTTCCTCGACGTGCCCGTCGAACGCCACATGACCACCTACCGGGTCAACACCCTGGGCCTGGTGGCGATGACCCACGCCTTCTTGCCCGATCTGATCGAGCGGCCCGAGGGGCACCTGGTCAACATCGCCAGCGCCTCCGGCTTCGTCGGTTTGCCGTACGGCTCGACCTACGCGTCGAGCAAGTGGTCGGTGATCGGCTTCTCCGAGTCGGTGCGCCTCGAGCTGGCCCAGCTCGGCATCAAGCATGTCAAGCTGACCATCGTCTGCCCGAGCTACGTCTCGACCGGTCTGTTCGAGGGGGTCAAGCCGCCGCTGGCCTCGACCTGGCTGACCCCCGAGTGGCTGGCCGGCGCCATCGTGCGGGCGGTGCGCAAGGAGCGGCTCTGGATCCTGGCGCCCTGGCTGGTCCGCATCACGCCCTTCGTCCGCGGCATTCTTCCGGGGCGGCTGTTCGACATGGTCACCTGGACTCTCGGGGTCACGTCGAGCATGAAGCACTGGAAGGGCTACGGAGCCACCGGCGAACGCCCAGGCGGCTAGCAGCGGCCTCGCTCAACCTGCCTGCCTGAATCTACGGGCCTGAACCTGCCGGCCTCGAGCGGGCGATCGAGCCTGTAAGCCGCGAATCGGCTCAGCCGCGCGCCGCGGCGAGCCCGACGCCGGGCACCTTCAACAGCGACGGTGCCGCCTCGAACCCGGTGACCTGTCGGCCGACGGAAAGCAGCGTGCGGTGGTCCGCCATCCACACCGGTTTGGGGAAGGGCCGGAACGGACCGTAGACCACCGATTTCTGCGGGTGGTCGAACAGGTAGGTGTTGTGCACCGTGCCGACCCCGGAGACGATCTCCTGCCGGGTGTGTCCGGGGAACGCGCCCCAGCTCGTCGCGCCGATTCCGAAGTTCACGCCGGTCCAGACGTTGATCCCGAGCCCGCCGTAGCGCAGCGCCGCGACCGCCTGCCGGAACTCCTTGTCATAGCGCCGGCGGGTCGCCGGGTGGATCAACAGCACGCAGGAGAGGGTGCCCCAGATGTCCTCGTTGGCCAGGGCAACCGCCTGTTCGAGAAACGCGCCCGGATCGTCGACCGGGAGCGCGACCTCGGCCAGGACGCCGCAGAAGGCCTCCTGGGTCAAGGCGTACTCGCCACGGCGGGCGGGCACCTCGGGAATCAGCGTCCAGGGCAGGGCACCTTCAGGCGAGGCGCCACCCAGCGCCTGTGCCTGGGGATAGTGCTCGAGGAAACGGGCGTAGCGGTCGGCGGCGCCGGGGTAGTAGGCCCGGCGGGTCGGGATCTGCCCCAGCCGGGTCGCCAGCCGTTCGCGGAAGGCGCCGTGACGATTCCAACCGCCGGCGGTGACCAGCACCTTCGCCGCGGTGCAGTTGAAGCTCACGTTGTGGGTCACCATCGAGGCCACGTTGCGCGCCTGGAAGTCCAGGTCGCCGTCGGACCACGGTCCGGGCACGACCAGCACCGGGGTCACGCATCCCAGCTCGGCGGTGAAGGGCTTGTTCAGCACCGGCTCATCGGCGGCCTTGCGCTGGGCGTGTTCGTTCCGCTCGGGGCCCCAGACGATGGCGTCGAAGGTGCGATCGGAGCCGGTAAGGTGAATGGTGTCGACCGCGGGGTGGTGGCACAGGTGGTGCCCGGTCTCGATGCCGCCGCAGACGAAACGCAACACCCCTCGCTCGATCAACGGCGCCAGACCCCGCTCGAAGAAAGGGGTCAGGTACTCGTTGACCGGGTTCATCTTGACCACCACCGCCTGGTTCTCGACGAACAGCTTGTGGATCGCATCGGTCGGTGCGATCGAGGCGATGTTGCCCGCGCCGAGCACCAGACCGACGGCGGCGGGATCCGGGTCGGCCTCCCGGTAGATCCTGCCCTGGGTTGCCGGCTTGTCCGGTTCGAGCCAGACCTCGGCGCTCACGCCGGGATAGAACATCCGGTCGTAGAGGCTGTCGGGAACGACGGTGGCGATCTGTTGCCCGCCGCGCTGCGTCATCGAGGGCACCGCGGGCCGGGCGTCCCGGTCCAGCGCTTCCGCCAGCAGCCGCATCAGGCGGATGGTCACCATCGGGCCGCTGATCCACTCCTCCCCGGCGAGCGGCGAGGAAGGCGACACACCCTTGGCCCGGCAGGCGGCGTCCACCCACTCGGGAGCCACGGCCAGCAGGCGCTCGATACAGGCGCGCAACAGTCCGGCGCGCTCCGCCATGCCGGTGTTACGCCACGCTGCGGCATGGTCGACCAGGCCGGCCACCAGCTCGTCCAGTTGATGGCGATCGGTCGCCGCGGGTGCGTCGCTGGTCATCGGCGGTCCTCGTCTCGCCGGGCTGCGCCGTGGGCGGCGGCTCGGCGATTGTGTTCGCTACCCCGATAGAATATATAGGTGAGGTTCATCCAGCGAGTACGGGAGCGTCGCGGTCCGCGAGGTGTGGACCGGCCAGCTCTTGCTCCGACCGGAGTGCGTCCATGAAGATCCCATCCCTCGTCTTGCGCCAGCTCTACACCTTCGGCAGCCTGCAGAACATCGAGGGAGGGATCGCGTTCAGTCTCAAGAACCGGCTGAGCGACGCGACGTTGACCGGTCTCAAGCAGATCAAGGTCAACGGTACGCCGCTGCCGCTGGACGGGCTCAGCCTGGTGCTCGACGACGGTACCGAGATGGGGGTCGACGCCCTCGACGGCGACGGCGTCCCCTTCGCTCTGCGATCGTCGGTTCAGATTCGCTCCAAGTCGGCGCCGCTGGATACCGGGCGCCACGAACTGGCGCTGTCCTTCGAGTGCAAACCCTTCGGCAGCCTCGAGTTCAAGGTCAAGGACGCGATCTCGAGTCAGAAGGAAGAGCGTGCGACGGTTCCCTACGACAAGATCGACAACTACTCCGACGACATCATCGCCACCCGGCAGCGCTACGTCGAGGAGTACAGCGGCGTCAAGCTGCAGCACATCGACAAGTACTCGATCGATCCCCAGGACACCCAGGGCAACGTGGAGAACTTCACCGGGGTGGCCCAGATCCCCATCGGCTTCGCCGGTCCGATCAAGGTCAACGGCGAGCATGCCGACGGTGAGTTCCTGGTGCCGCTGGCCACCACCGAGGGCACCCTGGTCGCCTCCTACAACCGGGGCATCAAGGTGGTCAACCTCTCCGGCGGCGTGACCACCACCGTGGTTGCCGATGCGATGCAGCGCGCGCCGGTGTTCATCTTCGAGTCGGCCCGGGGGGCCAAGCAATTCGAAGCCTGGGTGCGGGAGAACGAGCGGGAGATCGCCAAGGCTGCCGAGGAGACCTCGAGCATCGCCAAGCTGCTCTACATCGACACCTTCCTGTCGAACCGCTTTGCCTACCTGCGCTTCAATTACAGCACCGGCGATGCCGCCGGACAGAACATGGTCGGCCGCGCCACCTTTGCCGCCTGTAGCTGGATGCTGGAACAGGAGCTGCCCAAGAAGCTGGTCACCCGCTTCTATCTCGAATCCAACCTGGCCACCGACAAGAAAAGCTCCCAGATCAACGTGATGCGTACCCGGGGTAAGCGGGTCATCGCCGAATGCACGGTCAAGCGTGAAGTGCTGGAAGAGGTGATGCGGGTCAAGCCCGAGAGCCTGCACTACCACTCCAACGTCAGCACCATCGGGGCGTTCCTCTCCGGCGCCAACAACAACGGCGCTCATTCGCCCAACGCGATCACGGCGATCTTCATCGCCACCGGCCAGGACGTGGCCAACGTCTCCGAATCCTCGGCGGGCATCCTCTATTCGGAGATGACCCCCGACGGCGATCTCTACATCTCGCTGACGATTCCCTCGCTGATCGTCGCGACCTACGGCGGCGGTACCTCGATCGGCACCCAGAAGGAATGCCTGGAGATCATGGGCTGCTGGGGGCGCAACAAGGTGATGAAGTTCGCCGAGGTCGTGGCCGGCGTGGCCCTTGCCGGCGAGCTGTCGCTGGGTGCGGCGATTTCGTCCCTCGACTGGGTGTCGAGCCACGAAAAGTACGGCCGCAACCGGTAGGCCGCCGACGTGCCCGGTCCCGGGAAGCGCCAGGAACTGTACGAGCCCTTCGACCCGGAGTATCTCCGCGGGTTGATCGATTCCGGTTTCGGCGAGTTGCTTGACCGCTACTTCCGCGCACGGATCATCGGCGCCGAGAAGATCCCCGCCAAGGGACCGATCCTGATGGCCCCCAACCACAGCGGCACCGCGTTTCCCTACGACGCCATGGTGCTGGACGGGTTGCTCTGGCGCCGGGACGGCTACCGCCCCGAGAAGAAGTTCCGCTCGGTGTTCGAGAAACAGCTCTCGCTGACCTGGTGGATGCGCCCCTTCGGGATCGACAACTTCTGGCGCCGGTGCGGCGGGGTCGACCTGACCTTCGAGAACCTGCACCTGCTGCTGGAACGCGGGGAGCGGGTCGTCTATTACCCCGAAGGAGTGCCGGGGATCGGCAAGGGCTTCGACAACCGCTACCAGCTTCAGCGCTACAGCACCAGCTTCATCATCCACTGCGCCCGCAACAACGCACCGGTGGTGCCGATCTCGGTGGTCAACGCCGAGTGGGTCATTCCGTTCTGCTACACCTTCCGCCCCATCGACTGGCTGGTGCAGAAACTGGGCGTGCCCTTTCTGCCGCTACCGGGGGCGCTGATCGCGATCACCTTCCCCTGGGCCTGGTACATGGCGCTACCGGCGCGCATGGTCTTCGTCGTCGGCGACCCGATCGACGTCGCCGCGATGTGCCGGGAAGAGGGGCTGACCAAGCTGGACAAGTCCGAGCGGGAGGGGCTGAAGCGGGTCGCGGAGAAGGTGCGGCTCCAGAGCCAGGTCGCCCTGAACAAGGCGGTGGAGAGCCACGGGCGCTGGCCCTATCAATGGCGCTCGCTGCGCAAGGAACTGTGGGCCGCGCGGAAGCGGCTCTTCAAGCTGTTGCCCCTGGGGTGGCCGGCGGAGTTCATCCGCTACGAGCGGGACACCCGTTTCCCGCCGGCGCGGCGAGGGTTCAGGCGCCTGCTGCGGGACTGGGATCTGATCGGCTTCTATCTGCCCCTGGGCTGGCCGCTGCTCTCACTGTTCCGCGCGTTGCGCAAGCCGCCCTTCGGCTATCGCGGCCTCAGCCGGGAGGAGCGCAAGAACCGCGAGGGCGCCTACTACTGGCACCTGGCCAGGAATCCGTTGCCGCCGCGGGAAGACGCCTCCCAGAAAAGCTGAGGGCGGCGACCGACCGAAGTCTGATCGCCGCCCTCGGGTGCGCCCGTTGCGGAGACGGGCGCTCGTGGTGCCGTGCCGGCCGGCTTTACATGTTGAACTGGCGCACGAACAGCTCCTGCCGCAGGTAGACGAAGCGCGGGCTCAGCGGAGGCAGGTTCGCCGCATCGTTGAAGTCGGTGTCGTAGCCCCAATCACGGATCGGCGGGCTGTAGATCTGGCTGCTCCAGGTGCCGTCGACGTGCCGGGGCACGTTGAGGCTGACGAACGAGCCGCGGTAGGTCAGCCGCTTCCCACTCCAGTTCTCGTGGAAGCGGGGGTAGTTCTCCAGGCCGCCGTTGTAGTTGTTCAGGTCCTGCCCTGCCGCGCCGTCGGCACCACCGGTCAGGTCGGTGCCGCCGAGGAACGCCGCGTTGATCGTCGTGTCGGTGGCGGGGCGCAGGGCCTTGTCGGTGATCTCCACGCCGCCGCTGTAGCTGTGGGAGTCGTTCCAGTTGTTGGACAGCACGTTGAGCGAGTCACCGAGGAAGGCCGCGGGCTTCTTGGCGATGCTGTTGAAGTCACCCCAGGTGTACATCGCCTGGTTGGTCACCACGGTCAGCCCCTTGACGATCGGCGAGCCGATCACGTTGGACTGGATCTCGGCGCCGTCGGAGACCCGCACCCCGTAGTTGTTGACCACGGTGTCATTGGGGCCGTCGACGCCGAGGTAGAACACCAGGCCACCTTCGGTGGTGTCGTCGATGGTGCGACCGGCCATCAGCAGGTTGTTGTTGTGGATGCAGTCCATGGTGTCGTCGAGGTCGATCTCGAGCATGTCGATCAGCGTATCCTCGCGACTGTTGTAGAACGTCTTGGAGTGACCCGTGGCGCCGGCGCAACCGTTCAGCGCGGCGCTGCCCAGCACGTCGACGGTACCGTCGGGGTTGTGGATCTCGACCGCCGGCGTGCCGCCGTGCAGGTTGAGCATGATGCGGATGTCCGCCTTGTCCCAGTAGGTCTGGCCCGGCGTCGGGTCCAGCGCCTCGGGGGCGGGGATGGTGACCTCGTCGACCCCCATCTGGATCATGCCGTTCCAGGCGGTGACGTCGCTGTCCTGCACGTGGTAGCGCTTGTTGCCCGAGGCGCAGGAGGGCAGGGTCCGCAACGAACCCGGGTCGATCACGTTGACGTCCTTGGTCGAGCAGGAGTTGTTGTTCTTACGGCCGCGGTAGAGGTCGCCGGTGGTGGTGACCTGGCCGTGGATGTTGAGCTGGTTGCCCGCCTGCATGTACAGGTCGCCGTTGACGTGGACCGGACCGGCCAGGGTCATGGTCGGGCCCGGCAGGATCTCCAGGTCCTTGTTGTAGAAGGCGGCGAACTGGAACAGCGGCACCAGGCGGCTCTTGAGCTGCATCTCCAGGATCGCCTCGGTGTCCTGGTCGCCGTTGTAGGCCACCGACGACAGGGTGTAGAGGTACTCCTGGGCGTTGAGGTTCTGGTACGGCTCGCCCCGGGGAATCACGATCTGGCTCGGGTTACCCGCGTCTTCGTTGACGTAGGTCTGGCTCTTGTGATCCGACAGCGTGTGCCACGAGCAGGCAAAGTCGTTGTAGCCCGCGTTGAATCCCTCGCAGGGGGTACCGAAGGCCGAATCCGGCCCTGGTCCCGACGGCCGGTTGTAGCCGACGAAGGTCGAGCGGATCGACTCGGCGCGGATGTTCAACCCCGCCTCGGCGGCGTAGAACCCGCTGGAGCTGTCGATGGTCGACTGGGTCGTGCTCATGTCGATGGAGGTCAGGGCGAAGTAGCCCACCAGCATCGACATCAGCAGCGCCATCAACAGCAGTACGGTGACGAGGGCAAAGCCCTGCTGGTCAGACGAAGGTGTGTGTTTCATCGAACACCTCACTGCGAGAGGACGTTTCGCGGAAAGTAGCGGGAGGAGAGCGCACGGTCCATGGTCCGGTCCATGAACGTGCTGCGACCACTCAGGCTGACCTCGATGGCCTCGAGGTTGGACCAGTCGTCGGCCGCGGCCAGGGCGGTTTGAATCGTGCCGTCCTGGAAGATGGCCCGCAGCTGGAAGTCGACGACGTTGTCCACCAGGCTGAAGGGGGATCCGGAGCCGTTGATGTCCATCTCGAGAATTCCGCCGCTCAGGCTGAACTCCCGCTCTTCCATCACGTAGACCCGGGCCGAGTCGCTGGCCAGGTAGTCGTTGGTCCAGGTGCCGGAGCTGGAGCGGTCAAGCTCGTAGTCCGTCGCATCCTCGCCGTCGAACTCGAAGAACTCCCCGAGCTTGGTGGTCGGGTTGTAGATGTAGGCGGTCATGGTGCCGCCCGAGGCGATGCGCTGGGCGCGCCAGTTGCCCAGGTTGTCGGCCCATCCGTCGCTGTTGGTGTCGGCGACCGGATCGCAGCCGGCGGGGATGGTGCCGCTGGTCAGGGCGATGGTCACTTCCGAGGTCGAGGACCCCGAGGCGATGTCGACGCAGACCGGCAGCACGTCGTCGGCCAGGTTGCGCCGTACGACCAGGGTATCCGCGGCGCCCGAGGCGCCGTCCCGGATCTCCAGCGCCGGCACGTCGGCGGGCAGCCGCTCGCCGGCCTGGCGGATATCGATACCGACCAGGTCCATGCCGCTACGCAGGTTCTGGTTCAGGGTCGTGCGGTTCTGGTCCGAACGGAGCGTGGTCCGGCTGGACATACTGATCGTCAGGCCCGCCGCCATGATCAGCAGCAGGATCACCATCGCGACGAGCAGCTCGACCAGCGAGAAACCGGCGCTACTTGAGTTCGGTGTAGACCGTCTCGGTTTTGTACAGAGTTTCGCCATTGAAGGTCACCTCGAGGCTCAGATGCCGGCTGTTCGTTCCGCAGAGACTGGAATCGGCGCAGTAGGTCGTCGTCGCGGTGAAATCGCGATCGTCGACGGTGATCGTCTCCGAGGTTGCGCCCGTGGTCGGCATGGTGGTCGGATTGGACAGCCGGTGGCGTTCCATCGCCTGCTGCCCCGCTTGCACCGCCCCGGTACGGATCTCGTTGCGCGTGTTGACGTCGGTGTAGGCCAGGAAGCTCGGGACGATGCCCGCGACGACGACCCCGAGAATCAAGATCGAGACCAGCGCTTCGACCAGCGAACTCCCGCGCTCGCCGTGGGCCGTTTCGTCCCCCCTCTCGTGGAAGGGGGATGCGTTGCGCCGGATCACGGCAGCACCCGCGTCGTGCCGCCGAGCAGCACCTGAATCTGTTTGTAACCCTGGCCGCTCTCGAACAGCTCCACGGTGGTGTTGGTGCTGGTCATGCCGCGGGCGCTGAAGCAGACGCTCCAACCGGTGCTGGTGTAGGTCACCCCGTTGGGCAGGTCGACACCCATCGAGGTGTCGGCGGTCCAGGTGGTGCCGGCGCAGCTATCCGAGGTCTCGGCGACAAGCTCGGTGCTCGACGTGGGACGCACCCGGTAGGCCGAGGTGGTCGCGATGGCGCTGGAACGGGACTGGCGCAGAAAACTCTCGGTCAGCGCCAGACCGTTCTCCATCTTGCCCTCGAACGGCGTCAGGTAGAGCGCGGAGATGCCGAGGGTCACCGCCAGGACCGCGAGGGTCGCCAGCAGTTCCACCAGCGTCAATCCGGCGCTACCGGAGAACTTCTTGGGATGAGTCATCTCGGGCTCCACGACCGGCCGAGCACCCCGAAGGCCGACCGGTGTCTTATCCATCAACGTCAAGGTTGTTTGCGGAAAAGGGTGGATCAATAGCCCGAAACGTAAGTCTGTATATGTAAAGTGTCACACGGTGGAGATCTTGAAGAATGCGGGGCCCGGACCTGCCGAAAACCCCGACAGATGCCAGCCGGAGCGCTCAAAAAAAGAGAAGAAAAGGGCGGGATTAGGGCCGGATCAGGACTCGCCGAGCAGCGATTCCAGCCGCGTAAGCGCCTCGTCGAGCCGGCGGGTGACCGGGAGCGGGTCCATGGAGAGCTGATCCCAGACGCTGCGATCGGGGTCGTCGAGGACCGCGTCCCGCAGTTTGAGGCCGTGCTGCTCGAGCACCGGCCCGATCTCCTGACGGCGTTCGCGCAGGTTGCGCCGGGTCGAGAGGTAGGCGTGCTCACAGACCGCCTTGCGGGTCGAGAACCGGAAGATGTTGGCCAGCGCCATCCGGTAGTCGTCCTTCTCCGGCTCGAACAGCAACACCGATTGACCGGGGAAGCGGGGCTCGTAGGTCGCCAGGCCCGCCTGGAGCCGGGAGTAGATCAAGGTGCGGAAGGTCTGGGACAGCACCGTCGGCAGCCCGCGGTCGACCAGCTTGCCGCGTCGCATCGCACCCTTCTCGACGGCGCGGATGGTGTCCACCGGGACCAGCGGGTTGACGCAGAGCAGCAGGTCGACGTCGGCGTCGAGGGCCACCGAGGCATGCAGCGTCTTGAGCAGCACGCCGTCCAGGTAATGGCGTCCGTCGATGGAGACCGGCGGATAGATCGCCGGGATCGCCGTCGCGGCCTGGATCGCCGTCGAGATCGGCACGTGGTCGAAGCCCGGTTCGCCGAAACGGACCGCCTCGCCGGAGTCGAGGTCGGTGGCGACCACGTAGAGCGGCCGGTCCAGTTCACGGAAGTCGTCGGTGCGGCCGTCGGCGGTCAGAAGCCGCTTCACGTAGCGGCGAATCGGCTCGTTCTGGAACAGCCCGGTGGGAAGGGCGCGGGACAGCCGGGTCAGGGAATCGAGCAGGGTCTGGTCCGCCGAGGAGCCGGCGTAGTCGGCCAGCGCTTCGAGCAACAGCCGCGGAGCGCGGGCTCCACGCTTGACCATCTCGCCGATCGCCGGGGTGTAGAAGGTCGACGGGTGGACCGGATGGTCGGCGGGGTTGCGGCTCAGAAGGGAGCGGCACAGCTCCTTGCTGTCGAGGCCGTTGGCCAGGCAGGAGCAGAGGAACGCGCCGGCACTGACGCCGACGTAGACATCCATCCGGGTCAGGTCGAGGCCTTCGATCGCCTCGTCCAGCGCTCTCAGCGCGCCCAGCTCGTACACGCCTCCTTCAGGCCCGCCCCCGGCGAGGGCGAGACCGATGCGAGGCTGCTTGGGTGCCTGCGTCGACAAGGGCGACTCAGGCTTTCTTCTTGCGCGTGGTCTTGGCCCTGGAAGCGGTCTTCGTCACCGCCTTCTTGGCCGTCTTGGCCTTCGACCCGGCTTTCGACACGGTCTTCTTGGCCGAGGACGCGGACGACGCCTTGGCGGTCTTCTTGCGGGCGGTCTTCTTCGCCGCCGTCTTGCGCGGGCGGGGCGCCGACGCGCTCTCGGCCTGAGCCTCGAGCAGGCCCTGCAGCTTCTCGATGCGCTCGGTCAGCGCCTCGATCTCCCGCCGGGTGGGGACGCCGACCCGGTGAAGTGCCTCGGTTACCCGCTGGTCGAAGGCCTCCTCGACCTTGCCCATGGCCTTGCCGGCCTGCTGCCGGGCATCCCGGGCTTTCCGGGTCGCGGCGCCTACCGGATCCGGACCGTCGAAGGACTCACCCCGTTCCACCAGGTTGCGGAACAGCTTGCCGCCTTCTTCCTCGGCGGTGGCCAACGCGCCCAGCCCGGCGAGCCAGATACGGCCGGCCGATTCACGCAGTTCGCCTCCCAGGCGTTTCCTGGACTTCTCGCTCATGAGGTCCTCCTTCGATCCGGTACCCGTTCGGTGCGGTCTGACGGAGCAGGCTAGTTGCCCATCTCCTCGACCTTCTTGTTCAGGGTCTCGACCCGCGCGATCAGATCCTGGATCTGGTCGCTGCTCGGCACGCCGAAGCGGTTGAGAGTGGCGCGGGTGGTTTCCTTGACGCCTTGATCAACCTTGTCGCTGACGGTCTTGACCTGCTCGACGACGGTGTCGAAGCTCTTCTCGACCATGGTCACGTCGTTCTCGTCCCGGTTCTTACCCTTGGCGACCAGATCGTCGAAGGTGTTGCGGGCGGTCTTCTCGACGGTGGAGAGCACGCCCAGCCCGGCGAACCAGATGTTCTTGCCGGTGCCTTCGATCGTTTCACGCACCTGCTTGTAATCGACTTTCATCATCACGCTTCTCCCTTGTCGGACCCCGCGACGCTCGCGGTGGACCGGGATTCATCTTCTTCATCTTCGGATCGTCCGGAGGCACCGGACGGGGCTTGGTCTTCTTCGTCGAATCGGCGGCGCGCCTCGACCTGGGCCAGCGCGGTCTCGAGCTCGTCGAGCCGATCCCGTAGCCGTGAGGTCTCTTCGCGGATCTTCTTGACCGGGCCGATGCGGTCGACCGAGGCGCGCAGCAGCAGGTCGACGCCGCTCTGCAGCTGGCCGACACCGGTTTGCACCACCTCTTCCCCGCGGCGGATCAACTCGTGAAGCACGTCCTTGGGCAGGAACGAACTGTTGCGCCGGCCCTGCTCGGAGATGATCTGGATCAGGGTCGCCGCGGTGACGTCCTCGGAGGTCGTGTTGTCGACCACCTTGATCTGCTGCCCTTCACGGATCCAGCCCGCCATCTCGTCGAGGCTGACATAGCGGCTCTCCTCGGTGTCGTAGAGCTTGCGGCTGCCGTAGCGTTTCACGAGTCGGATCACGGGCACCTCTCTTTGCCGCATTGCGGCGAACACATCCATAGTTATAACGCGCTGCGGCATGGCTGGCAAGGTGGTTTTGACGCATTGCGTCAAAAATCGCGCAAGAGCTTTTATTTTCTTGTACTTAGGTTCTTGTCTTCTTGCGGCAAGGCTGGGGCGAATCGCCACGGGGAGGCCGGTTTTGCCGCGACGGGACGTGGCGCCGGAGGCACCCGGCAGGCCGCCCGTGGGGGAGTCAGTCCCCCTGGGATTGCCGCAGCCGGTCGTCGAGCAGCCGCCCGACCCGCTCGATCTCCGCCAGGGCCGAGGGTTCCTCGGGCAGCAGCGGAAGCTGTACCGGGGGACGCCCCGGGAGGAGCGCCGCCAGCTCGTCTAGGCCTTCCCGGTCCCGCCGGCCCAGCCAGCGGAACAGTTCGGCGTCTCCGCCCGCCGTCGAACCGGAGAAGTCCGGGTGAACCCGGTTCACGATCAGCGGTCCCACCCGGTAGCCCGCCTCTTCCAGCTTGCGGGCGAAGAACAGGGTCTCGGCGATCCGTTCCCGGCCGGGGCCGGTGACCAGCAGGAACAGGGTGCGCTCCGAGCGGAGCAACGCCTGAACCTCCACCGCCCGCTGCCGGAAGCCGTCGTAGAGCGGGACGAAGGCCTCGAAGAACTCGGCCACATCCCGCAACAGATCCAGGCCGACGATGCGATCGAGGAAACCCTCGACACTCCGGCCGACGAACCCGAGTCGGGAAGTGGGTTTGAGCCGGCCCTTGTCGTCGAACCAGCCGCGCATGGCCAGGCGGATCGCTCCGCTATCGAGAAAGTCGACGATCCGCTGGGGCGCCTCGAGGAAATCCAGCGCCTGACGGGTGGGCGGTGTGTCGAGGATCACGTGGCGGAATCGTTCCTCGCGGGCGACCTCGTAGAGCCGCTCGACCGCCATGTACTCCAGAACGCCACCGAGATTGCCGGCGAGGTGTTTGTAGAACCCGTTGCGCAGGATGCGCTCTCGTGCATCGTCGTCGGGGGCGTAGCGTTCGATCAGGCGGTCGAAGGTGCGCTGGGCGTCGAGCAGACTGGCCCAGAGTTCCCCCGGCCGGTCGATCTTCACCTGTACCGGCGCGTCCCGCGCCTCCTCGCTGACGCCGAGGGCATCCTTGAGCCGCAGGGACGGATCGAAGGTCATGACCAACGAGTCCCTGCCCGCCGTGGCGGCTTCGAGGCCGAGCGCGGCGGCCAGGGTGGTCTTGCCCACGCCGCCGGCGCCGACGACCACGATCAGCGGGTGGTTGCCGAGCGCCGGGTTCACGAGGTCTCCGAAGAGTACGGCGCGTCGCGCAGGAAGGGCATCAGGCCGTCGACCAGTTCCGGCCCGCGTTCCCGGGGAAGCATCGGCAGCGTGCAGAGCGGTTCACGCCACTGTTCACGCAACCGTTCCAGTTCGCTGTCGTTGATTTCCCGGCGAGTGCGCCACAGCCGGTGCAGCGGGTCGTCGGGTGGGTCCGCCGGAAGCTCCGGGTAGAGCGCGTTCACGCACAGCAGGTCCGGGGCCAGCGCCAGCTTGCGTCCCATCGCCCGGCGCAGCTCGATCGCTTCTTGGACCGGCATCTCCTCGGCGAGGGTGACCACCACCACCCCGCACTCACCCCCAGGGCCGGCAAAGCGCCGCAGTTCCCGGGCCATCTCTCCGAAGGGCCCCCTGGGAATCACGTCGGCGACCAGACTGGGCGCGTTCAACAGCGAGAGACCGTGACCGGTGGCCGGAGCGTCGAGGATCACCAGGTCCGGCTTCTGCTCCGACCAGGATCCGTAGCCCTCGAGCCGCCGCCAGGCGTAGCCGAGAATCGCCATCTCCCGCAGCCCCGGCGCGCCGTCGACGAAATGGCGATAGACCGGGCTCTGCATCACCCGTTTGGTCAGGCCGGGAATGCCGATCTGTTCCCGCACGACCTCGTCCAGCACGCCGTGGGGTTTGAGGTTCTGCAGTTCGAGGTTGTCCTCGAGTTTGACCAGTTGGCCGTCCGAAGGCGGCGCGTCGAACAGTTCGTGAAGATTCTCCCGGGGGTCGACCTCGAGCAGCAGGACCCGCTTACCCGGTCTCGCCAGGCAGCGGCCGAGCACCGCGGTCAGGGCGCTCTTGCCCACGCCCCCCTTGCCGGTAACCACCAGCAGTTTGCGACGTCCGAGTTGTTCGCTGAGATTCAAGGAGGGGATCGCCTCAGGCGTACATCTGCTCCACCCGGTCGGCGAACTTCTCCAACACCGTCTTGCGCTTCACCTTGAGACTCGGTGTCATGTCGCCGGACTCGATGGTGAAGTCCTGCTCGAGAATCACGAACTTCTTGACCGACTCGAAGCTGGCCAGCTGAGCGTTCTGGATCGCGACCTCGTCCTCGATCAGTTTGAACACCTTGGGGTCGTTGGCCAGCTCCGCCATGGTCGCGGTTTCCATCCCGTTCTTCTGGGCCCACTTGGCCATGTTCTCGGGTTCGAGGGTGATCAGCGCCGAGATGAACTTGCGCTTGTCGCCGATCGCCACGACCTGGCTGATGTAGCTCGAGGCGCGCAGGATGCGCTCGATCCGCTGGGGCGCGACATTCTTGCCCCCGGCGGTGATGATCAGGTCCTTCTTGCGATCGGTGATGCGCAGGAAGCCGTCGTCGTCGATCTCGCCGACATCACCGGTGTAGAGCCAACCCTCTTCGTCGATGGTCTCCGCCGTCGCTTCCGGATTCTTGTAGTAGCCCTGCATCACGTTGCGGCCGCGGTAGAGCACCTCGCCGTCGGGGGCGATCTTCTGTTCGATGCCCGGGCCGGCCTCGCCGACGGTTCCGAAGCGGTTGTTGTTGAAGCGGTTGACGTTACTGAACGAGGTGTTCTCGGTCATGCCGATCCCTTCCAGGATCAACACCCCGCAGGCATGAAAGAACTCGGCAATCTCCTGATTCAGCGGTGCGGCGCCGGAGACCGCCCAGTGCAATCGCCCGCCGAGTGCCGCCTGGACCTTGCCCAGGACCAGCTTCTCGGCGAGGCTGTGCTGCAGTCCGAGCAAGCCGGGAATCGGCCGGCCCGCCTGCTGGTGCCGGCTGACCCTGCGGCCGACGCCGAGCGCCCAGTTGAACAGCTTCTCCTTGATCCCGCCGGCTTCACGCACGCCGGTGGTGATCTTGTCGTGGACCTTCTCGAAGATCCGCGGAACGCTGGCGATGAAGTGCGGGCGTATCTCCTTGAGGTTCGCGGCGACGGTGGTGATGTCCTCGGCGAAGGCGACGGTGGTCGCGGTCCGCAGACTGGCGTAGGCGATCATCCGGGCGAACACGTGAGCGAGGGGCAGGAACAACAGGGTGGTGTAGTCCCCTCCGATGGCAAGGCTCTCCTCCACGGAACCCGAGGTGAACAGCAGGTTGTCGTGGGTCAGCATCGCCCCCTTGGGCACGCCGGTGGTTCCCGAGGTGTAGACGATCGATGCCAGATCGCCGGACTGAATCATCTCCAGCCGGGTCTCGTGGTCCACGTCGGAAACGTCGTCCGCCAGCGAGAGGAAATCGTCCCAGCCGAGCACATCCGCCGCCGCGTCCGAGGCACCGTTGAAAACGATCAGCTTGCGGACGTTCTTCAACTCATGGCGGACCGACTGGATCTTGGCGAGCTGGGTTTCGTCCTCGATGAACATCACGACCGCGTCGCTATGGTTGATCACGTAGGCGCAGTCTTCGGCCAGGTTCGACGGGTAGATCCCTACCGTGGCCGCGCCGGCGCCGGCGATCCCGAGGTCGCACAGCGACCACTCCAATCGAGACTGGGCAAGGATGTTGACCTTGTCGCCGTGCTGCACCCCGAGGGCCATCAAGCCCCGGGAAATACGGTCCACGGTCGTCTTGGCCTCGTCCCAGGTGACGTCTTGCCAGGTGCCGTTCTTCTTGAACTGGAAGGCAATCCCACCGCGATTGGCGTCGACGACGCTCGCGAACATCTGTGGGACCGATTCGAACTCCATAAGCGCTCCTGATCACCTTGGGCCGAGACACGGCTCCGTATCTCCAGGATACACCCCGAGGTCGAGTCGCCCCGGGGCGAGCGGCCGGGTTTCCGCTAGAATCCCTCCCCCTTCCTCACGGAGCTCCGATGGACGACTTTCTGGCCCGCATCCCACAGGTTGAACCGCCGAAGCCGCGGGAGAGCGCCCTGGGCATCCTGCTGCGCCGCGGCGAGGATGGTCTCGAGGTGTTCTTCGGCCGCCGGGCGCGCAAGTCGCGCTTCATGCCCGGGCACCTGGCCTTCCCCGGCGGCGGCATGGATGCCCAGGACGAGCCCGGCCGGGAGGGCGCCTACGCCCGTTGTGCCTCCCGGGAGTTACAGGAGGAGACCGGCATCCGGGTCGAACCCGACCGCTGGATCGATGTGGGCGAGCGCATCACTCCTCCGATGTTTCCGGTTCGCTTCCGGACCCGCTTCTTCGTCGCCTGGTGGCCCGAAGGCGCGAACATCCCGGCGGAGCTGCCCAGTCCCGAGGAGATCGACGAGCTGAGCCTGCGCCGTCCCGCGGCGGTGCTGGAGGACTGGCGCCGGGGCAAGTGCCTGCTGCCGCCCCCCTGCCTGCCCATGTTGCGCGAGCTGGCGGCGCTCGACCCGGCGACCGACCTCGACAGCCTGGCGGCGGCGCTGCGCGGGGCCAACGATCTGGAGCAACGGCTCCCGCGGATCGAATTCGGGACCGAGGCCTGGGTCTTGCCGGTGCGCACCCGCACCATTCCTCCGGCGACCCACACCAACGTCTGGATGCCCGGCGGCGAGCGATTCGTCGTGATCGATCCGGGATCCACCGAGGATGGGGAGAACGAGCGGCTGCTCGGCGTCATTCGCCGGCGCTGTGAGGCCGGCGCCCGGGTCGAGGCGGTGCTGTTGACCCACCATCACCCGGACCACATCGGCGGTGCCGCTCGGCTGAGCCGGGAACTCGGCGTCGAGGTGCGCGCCCACCGGGAGACCCTGGACCGGGTGGAACTCGACGGCTGCCCCGTGGCGACCCTGGAAGACCGCGCGAGGGTCGATCTCGGCGGAGTGAGTCTGCGTGCCCTCTTTACGCCGGGCCACGCGCCGGGGCATCTGGCCTTTGCCATCGAGGGGACGCCGGCGCTGATCTCCGGGGACCTGGTCAGCGGGTTCTCGACGATCCTGGTGCCGCCTCATTCGGGACAGATGACCGCGTTCCTCGATTCGCTGCGGCGGGTGCTCGAGGGAGGCTTTCGTAAGCTGCTGCCCGCGCACGGTCCGCCGCTGCCGGTCAAGCAGGTCGAGAAGGTGCTCGAACATCGGTTGATGCGCGAAGGGCGGGTGCGCGACGCGCTATCGGCGCAATGGTCGCTCCTCAACGATCTGGCGACACGGGCCTATGCCGACGTTCCGCAGACCCCCGAGGTGCTGGCCCAGATGCAGGCCCAGGCGCACCTGATGCGTCTCGAGGAGCTGGGCGAGGCGGAGTCGAGAGACGGCGGGACCGCCTGGCGTACTCGGGGCTGAACGCCGGCTGGAGCGGGGGATCAGAGCTGGGAGAGGAACCCCTCGATCTGTTGCTCGGATTCGTAGACCTCGCCCATCAGCATCAGGAATTCCTGCTCGCTGCATCCGAAGATGCGTTCGAAGCCCGAGGCGATGCGCTGCTTGATCTCCTCGTCCAGCGGGCTCGATGCCAGGTTGGCCAGCATGTTGGCGCAGCAGACCATGCGCTGCGCGATCGGCCGGTCACTTCCCTCGGCGAGATCCTCGAAGGTATCGATCTCGTGTTCTTCGCAGGCTCGCTTGACTCCCGCGGGCAGGTTCCAGCGCTCGCAGAGCAGGCTGCCGAAGCGGGTATGGGAGGGGAGTTCCTGCTCCCGCTCGATGATCATCAGGAACGTGCCCCGCTCGGCGGCCTCCGCTTCCATCGCCCGATAGTGATCGGGGAAGAAGATCATGTAGACCAGACGTCCGATGTCGTGAAGCAGCGCGGCCGCGAAGGTTTCGTCGGGGTCGACGGTCGGCTCGAAGCGACGGGCCAGCAGCTTGGCCACGAGGGCGGTGTAGAACGAATGGCGCCAGAACTCCCGGTATGCCGCCCGGTCGTCGGGCTGCAGGGTCTGCAGCACGCTGGCAGTCAGCACCGCCCGGTTGATCTCGGCCAGGCCCAGGTAGGCCACCGCGTGGTTGATCGCGGTGATCTGACGGGGCAGGCCGTAGTAGGCGGAGTTGACCAGCTTGAGCACGGTCGAGGAGAGCGCCGCGTCGCTGACCAGGAGGTCGGAGATCTCCTTGGAGGTCGCGTCTCCCGCGGCGGTCCGCTCCAGGATCCGCGCGGCGATCTCCGGCAGCGGAGGCACGGCGAAATGCTCCCGAAGGAACGTGTTTTCGTCGATTTCGATGCGAGGCAGCCGATCCACGAATTCCCCGGTTGTTGACTGCGTTATCCCCTCGTCAGGGCTAGAGTATGGGGATTTCATTGCCATATGGCAATCACTAAAACGTTATTTTATTCTATAAACGATATGTTTGCGCTGCCAGGGTTCAGGCCATTGGCGCGCCCGGCTCAGGAATCGCGCTGGAGCACCAGGTAGGTCAGATCGTCCGGTTGGCGACGGCGCGTCAGGGCTTCGCTGACCTTGGCCTCGACCAGATCCCTGACCGCGGCCGCCGTGGATCTCGGACCGGACTCCAGCAGTCGCGACAGCATCTCGATACCGTCCTGCTCGTCGGTCGTGCCGAAGGCATCGGTCACCCCGTCACTACAGGCGAAGAGCAGGTCTCCCGACTCCAACTGAAGCTCCGACTGTTCGTAGGTGAAGTCCGGGTAGATGCCGATGGGAAGCCCGCAAGCAGGGAGTTCCTCGAGCCCGCCCGATTGCCGGACGATCAGCGGGAACGGGGCGTGCCCCGCGTTGACGTAGCGCAGGCGATGGCGTTCGGTATCGAGCTCGGCGAGGAACAGGGTGACGAACCTGTTGGATGGTGCCGTGCGGCAGAGCGCGTTGTTCAGGTCCTGGGCCAGGTGGGCCAGATCGTGTTCCACCTCCACCCGGGCGTGAAACGCGGCCTGGATGCTCGCCATCAGCAGGGCGGCGCTCATGCCCTTGCCCGCGACGTCGGCGAGGATCAGGCAGTGCCGATGATCGTCCAGCGGAACCATGTCGTAGTAGTCCCCGCCCACCTCGTAGCAGGGTGTGTTGTGGCCGAGGAAGGCATAGCCGCCGATCTGTGGGGTGCTCTGGGGTAGCAGGCCGCGCTGGATTTCCGCGGCGGCCTGGGCTTCACGCTCGAAGCGTTCCTTCTCGACCCGCTCCTGGAACAACTGTGCGTTCTGCAGCTGGATCGCCGCGACGTTCCCCAGCATGGTCAGCAGTTTGAGGTCCTCGTCGGTGAAGATCGTGCCGCCCATGCGCGAATCGACGTAGATCAACCCGTTGACCTCTTCCAGGTTCCACAGCGGCACTGCCATGATCGCCCGGATGCCCTGGCCGTGGATGCTTTCCCCTTCGGCGAAGTCGCTGAGGGCGTCGGAGGTCAGGACCGCGACCCGCTTCTCCGCGACGTTCTTGAGAATGGTCTGGCTGATATCCAGGTTATCCGCGGTGTCTCCCCGATAGGCCTGGCAAACCCATTCGCCGGATTCCGAGCGGATCAGAAGCGCCGCGCGTTCGGGAGAGACCGCCTCGACCACCAGATCGAGGATGCGGGGGAACAGCACGTCCAGCGGTTCGTGGGCCAGCAGCTCGAGATTGGCCCGTTCGACCACCCGGAAGCGGCTCTTCAGCCGTTCGAGGGCCTGCTCCAGGTTCTGGACCGACTTCTCCTCTTTGCGGACATCTTTCAGGATGTCGCTGGCCGACAGCACGACGGTGCCGGCGTGGAGCGGCCGGTTGGTAAAGGAGATCGATTTGGAGGAGCGTTCGTTCAGCCGCAACCGGCAGTTCCCGATCATCACCTGGGAGTGATCTTCCAGCTGGATCTCCCCCTCCAACCGCTTGCCGTCGACATAGGTCCCGTTGGAACTGCCGTTGTCCCGCAGCATCCAGAAACCGCTCTCGTGATAGAGGTCGGCGTGTTTGCGGGAGACCAGATCGTCGAGCAACACCACGTCGTTCTTCAGCGACCGGCCGATGGTGTAGCGGCGGTCGTAGTCGAGTTCAAAGCGTCGGCTCTTGCCTTCGCGGTCGGTGACGATCAGCACGGACATGGAACCGGCTCTCCGGATGACGGGGGAATCGAAATCCCCGGAAACTCAATGGGGAAGGGACGTTCCCGACCAGCCGTTGTACCACAAGCCGTTCGATAACGACCGCTTGCCCCGGGGGAGCGCCCGCCCCCGCGAGGAGACCATGGCCGACCTCAAGGTGATCGAACTGAATGACGAGTTGACCCACGTCGCCCTCAACGGGCGCCTGGATACCGAGGGGGTCCAGGAGGTGGAGCTGCAGCTGACCAGCCACGTGGCGGCCCGCAAGAAACCCACCCTGGTCGAGCTCGATCAGGTCGACTTCATCACCTCTCTCGGCATGGGCATGCTGGTGCGGTTGGCCCGCTCTCTCCACGACCTCAAGGTGCCGATGGTGCTGGTCAAACCCCAGCCGGTGGTGGTCAAGATGTTGGCGGCGTCCCACCTGGATAAGGTGCTCCCCATCGAGGACGACCTGGAAAGCGCGCGCAAGCGACTGGAAACCTGATCGTTTCCCGGTCTCGGCCGACCCCCTGGTGGATGCACCCATGAGCCGACTCAAACTCGAGCTAGCGCCCAACGTCCGGGAGTTGTCGCGGATCCGTCCGGAGCTACGCGCCTATCTGTCCGAGCAGATCAGCGACGAGGTCATGTTCACCGTCGAGTTTGCCCTGGAAGAGGTGTTCACCAACATCGTGCACCACGGCTACGCCGAGGTGGCCCCCGGGGAGGCGATCCTGCTCGAGGTCGGGTTGGTCGGTAACCAGGTCTTGTTGCAGCTTGACGACCGGGGCACGGCTTACGACCCGAACTTCCATCCGCCCGCCGCGCCGCAGGAGTCTCTGGCCGACGCCGCCGACGGGGAGCGGGGAATCGATCTGGTGCGCCAGCTCGCGGATCGTATCGATTACCGCAGCCAGGCCGGGGTCAACCGCCTGGAGATGTGGCTTCCCGCGCAGGTATCCGGTCTCGAGTAACGGCACCAGATCGTCACATTCGGTCGTTGCTTCCGATAATTAATTGCATCTATCGTGTGGCGTTTCCGTTGACGGATGCCCGCTTTCGGGGGATCTTCCCGGGGCAAGAGGCCGGCTGCCCGGACGGATCCGTCCGGACCGCACACGACTGCCCGGCGAAGCCGGGTCAGGGGGGGAATCATGACGAAGCGAACTGCCGCGACCGCGGCGGCCCTGCTCCTGTTGCTGGGCTTCAGCGGCGTCGGAGCCACCGAGGACAAGACCCTCGACGTATCGCCCGAGTCGGCGGCCTGGACCGCGACGGAGAGCTCTCCCTACGGCGACCCGACCCGCTTCGTCTCGCCCTGCCGGACCCTCCCGGCGGACCGCACCCCTCGGGACAGCGATCCGACCAACGACGGCGGCTGGCTGCTGGTGGACTTCTGCACCGCCGGTCCGACCGGGTCGGGGCCGGCCGAGCCGCCGTTCTGCACCAAGAACGACGACGACTCCGGCCTGCTCCCCCTGAACTTTCTCTTTGATCTGTACGGGGGCACCTACGAAATCCTGCTCGCGGATGATGCAGGCACGCAGT
>CAZBZH010000008.1:0-22994 GCA_964496265.1 uncultured Acidobacteriota bacterium
CCCACGCACTGCAGTTGTCCGCCCGATACGTGGCGAGGATCTCGTCCAGTTCCCCCTGAAGCCGTGGATCCAGGATCGGCACGACGGTCTCGACCCGGTTGCTCAGATTGCGCTTCATCCAGTCGGCCGAGCCGATGAAATGCTCCGGGTCGCCGCCGTTCTCGAACCGATAGACGCGGCTGTGCTCGAGAAAGCGCCCGACCACGCTGAACAGCCGGATATTCTCCGATAGCCCCGGCACCCCGGCCCGCAGACAACACAGGCCCCGGACGTGGAGCTGGATCGGCACCCCCGCCCGGCCTGCCGCGTAGAGCTCACGAATCAACTCCGGGTCCTGGAGCTGGTTCATCTTGGCCTCGATCCCCGACCTGCGGCCGGCGGCGGCGTGTTCCGCCTCCCGCCGGATCAACGCCTTGAAGCGCGAGCGCATGGTGCCCGGGGCAACCAGCAGCTTGCGGTAGCTCGAAGCCGCGGTGGCTCCGGTCAGGGAGTTGAACACCGCCGCGACATCGTCACAGATGTCCGGGTGTGCGGTGAGGATGCCGATATCTTCGTAAAGCCGGGCGGTTCCGGTGTGGTAGTTGCCGGTTCCGAGATGTGCGTAGCGGCGGATCTGCCCGGCCTCCTCGCGCACGATCAGCGCCGCCTTGACGTGGGTCTTCAGCCGTTCGACCCCGTAGCTGACGTGGACCCCTTCCTTCTCGAGAAGCTTGCCCCAGGCAATGTTGGGCGCCTCGTCGAATCGTGCGGTGACCTCGACGACCACGGCGACCTGCTTGCCGCGGCGCGCGGCCTCAACCAGCGTTCGCACGATCGGAGAGTCGGAACTGGTGCGATAGATCGTGAGCTTGATCGCGAGCACGTTGTCGTCGATCGCGCCCGCCTGAATGAACCGCAGAACCGACGAATCGAAGCTGTGGTAGGGGTGGTGCAACAGCACGTCACCTTCGGCAATCTCGTCGAACAACGCTTCGGGCCCCGACGACGCGATCGAACGCAGGCGTGGGTGGCTCACCAGTTCGTGATGGGGAAAGCGAAGCTCCTCACGGCCGGGCGGATCGAACGCCATCAGATCGCCGATCCCGAGGATCGTACCGTCGACGTAGGTATCGTCCAACGCGACGCCGAGCTGCCGGGCCAGCCACTTGCGGTCGCGCTTGGAGGCGTGGCTATCGATCTGCACTCGAACGACTCCGGCGAAGCGGCGCGCCTTGAGGTCCTTGCTCACCTGCCGGATGATGCTGCCCGGCTCGGCCGCCTCGTCGGTCAACTCCTGGGAGCGGTTCGATTGCCCCTCGGCGCCGCGCGTCACGCGAAAGCTGTAAACCCGCTTGGGCTTGCGGTCGGGATAGAGCAGGTCGAGGTTCGCGGCGATGACCTGTTCGAGGGGCACGAAACCCGCCCCGTCTTCCAGCGGAATCCAACGCGGGCGATTGCCGGGCACCTTGATGCGGATGAAACGATCTCGATCATGTTTCGTATCGGCGAGCACCACCGCGAGATTGAGGCCGAGGTTGCTGATGAAGGGGAAGGGGTGCTCGGAGTCGACGGCAAGCGGCGTGAGGATCGGCAACACCGACGCTTTCAGGTACTCACGCAACTCACGGCGCTGGTCCCCGGTCAACCGGTCGTGATCGAGGATCGGCAGCCCGGCTTCGGTCAGCCGCGGATGCAGTTCGTCCCGCAGTAACTCGGAGAGCACCCGGCTCTGATCGAGTAACTCCTCGATACAGGCGTCGAACTCTTCCCGCGGTGTGCGCCCGTCGATGGATACCTTCTGGGAGTCCCGCTCGATCTGCCGCTTGAGCCCGCTGACGCGCTTCATGAAGAACTCGTCGTGGAGCATTCCGGCGATTCCGGCGAACTTGACCCGCTCGAGCAGCGGCACCGCCGGATCCTTGACCATGGCGATCACCCGGCGGGCGAAAGCGAGCCAACTCAACTCGCGGCTGCGGAACGCCTCGGGTGAATTCGTAGAGATCGATGCACGGGGCTCGCTGTCTGCGGGCATGGTTTTCCCCTCGTGATGTCGGACCGCGGTCGTGCCTGAGCCTGCGGAGATGCGTGTATTATACCCGAGTCAACCAGGAGGGCCCGCGGCTCCCGCCGCACGTTTCCATGTCGGAACCAGAACGCATCGACGAGAGGCCCCGCGCCGGCTACGGGCCCGATCACGTGGCCGCCGTCGACCTGGGATCCAACAGCTTTCACATGATCATCGCCCGCAACAACGGCGGGGAACTGCTCGTGGTGGACAAGCTCCGCGAGATGGTTCAGCTCGCCGCGGGGCTGGACAAACGGCGCGTGCTGACCCGCAAGGCCAAGGATCGCGCGCTCAAGTGTCTGCGCCGCTTCGGCGAGCGCCTGGCCGACATGCCTCCCGAGGCGGTCCGCGCCGTCGGCACCAACACGCTGCGCAGCGCCCGTAACGCCCGCGAGTTCCTCGCCGAGGCCGAAGAGGCCCTGGGCCACCCGATCGAGACCATCTCGGGTATCGAAGAAGCACGGTTGATCTTCCAGGGCGTCACCCAGACCCTGCCCGACCCCTACCAGCGCCGGCTGGTGGTCGACATCGGCGGAGGAAGTACCGAACTGATCGTCGGCGAGAAGGGCCGGCCACGGGCGATGGAGAGCCTGTACATGGGCTGCGTCTCGATGTCCCGGCGCCACTTCGCCGACGGCAACATCGACGAGGAAGCCCTGCTCCAGGCCGAACTGGACGCTCGCCGGGAACTCGAACCGATCCGCGAGCGCTACCTGGCCCGCGGCTGGGATCAGGCCATCGGCGCCTCGGGCACCGTCCGCTCGATCAACCAGGTGATCGCCGCCCACCGGCCGGGGAAGCGCGAGGGGATCACCCTCAAGGGGCTGCGCAAGCTTCGCGAGCTCGTGCTGAACGCGGGACATGTCGACGCCCTGCGGCTCGACGGTCTGAACCCCGACCGGCGCGCGATCTTCCCGGCGGGGCTGGTCATCTTGCTATCGATCTTCGAGACCCTGGAGATCGCGCGCATGACCACCGCCGACGGGGCACTCCGCGAGGGACTGCTCTACGACCTGCTCGGTCGTATGGGAGACGCCGACGTTCGTGCCCGCAGCGTGCGTTGGCTGGCCGATCGCTACCACGTCGACTGGGAACACGCGGAGCGGGTCGAGCGGGTCGCCACCGACCTGTTCGATCAGGTCAGCGGTTCCTGGGCACCGGAGGATCGGGTCTCGCGGCGCTTGCTCGCCTGGGCCTCGCAGCTCCATGAGATCGGCCTGGACATCGCGCACCAGCACTACCACAAGCACGGCGAGTACATCGTTGCCCAGTCGGACCTGTTCGGATTCTCCCGTGAAGAGCAGCGGATGCTCGCGACACTCGTCAGAGCCCATCGCCGCAAGTTCCCCGCGGCCGCCATCTCCGCTCTGCCCGATCACTGCGTGCGCTCCACCGAGAGGCTGGCCATCCTGTTGCGCCTTGCCGTGCTCTGCTCCCGCAGCCGCCGGGACACTCCGGTCCCACGACTGGAAGCCGCGAAGCGCCGCCTCACCGCGAGGTTCCCCTCGGGTTGGTTGGCCGACCACCCGTTGACCCGGGCCGACCTCAAGCAGGAAGCAGGCTACCTGCGCGGCGCCGGTTACAAGCTGGACTGGGACTAGGAACCACCCGCGGCCGGGCCGGATCTAGAGTTCGATTCCGAGCTTGTCGAACATCCGCGGAGGTAGCAGCCAGCGCAGCTCTCCCGCCCCCGGTTCCAGATCGCGCCAACGGTCGCAAGCGCAGTCGATGCGACAGACCGCCGCCGTGGGCAACACCAACGACCCGCCGCCGATCAGCAACTCACCGAGCAGCGACAGATCGGGTTGATGCCCGACGAGCATGCCGCGCCGCGCCTCATCGTCCAGCTCGCGTAGCAGCTCGAACGCCTGTTCGATGCTTTCCTCGTAGAGCCGCGCGTCGGAGGAGATCGGAGCGGACCATCCGCCGGCCAGCGCCGCCAACTCCGCCGTGGCGTTGGCGCGCACGGCCGGAGAGCTGACAATCCTGTCCGGCACCTGGGCCAGGCCGGAGAGAACACGCCCCATGGTGCGCGAGGCACGAACCCCGCGAGGCGCCAACGGGCGATCGCGATCGTCGCGGTAGTCGGCATCCCAGTCGGACTTGCCGTGACGCATCAGCAGTACGGTCTTCATGACTCGAGCATCCGACGGAAGTGCTTGCGGTTCTCCTCGGCGGAGAACTCCCGGAAGCAGGCGGAGAAGCGTTCGAGCTCCCTGGTCTGATTGCGATCCAGGCGCGCCAGTAGGCGGCCCATGGCCAGTAGCGGCTCCGCTCCGGGCGCGTTGTCGCCGGTCATTTCGTTGGCCCAGCCGGCGAGCGCGTCCCGCTGGACCTCGAAGTCGTTGAAGCGACCCAGATTGTCCTGAAGCCGTTTCAGGGCGCGCACCGCCGGCTTGAGATGGCCGGGATCGTAGAGCGCGCTGAAGAACTCGAGCAGGTAGCGGAGCTTCTTGCAGTCGATCCGCAGGTCATGCAGAGACTGCGGGCGCGAGGCGCGAGCCTTGGCCCCTCGCCGCAACACCCTTTCGAAACGCCTCAGCGTCTGACCGGACGCGAGTTCGCCGATCGGCGTGTCCGCCGCCTCGCTCATCGCCCCCGGATCGCGCAGAACCTGTTCCCACCAGGCCATCTCTTCTCGGAATCGGAGGCTGCGCAGCTTTCGGCGCAGCAGCCGCTGCTCCCGTTGGCGCTTCTTGCCGAGCAGGATCTCCAGCGGTTCGAGATGAGGCCGGACCTCCGCGGGCAGGCTCTGCCGGTACTCGGGGAGATTGAGTATGTACACATCGAGATCACGGGTCGGGCCGGTGATCTGGCCGACCCAGGAGAAGAACTCACGGGCGCGATCGAGGGTGGCCTCCGGCCACAGGCCCTTGAACTGCCCCAGGCAGGTCCGGGTGCGCCGCACCGCGACCCGGAGGTCGTGCAGGAACTCGCTGTCCACGTCGGCAAGGGTTCCGTCGAGGTTGTCCTCGATCGTCTGACGCAACATGAGAAGGAGCCGCGGGATCGCCGTGGACGCAGGCTCCTCGGCGGCGACCTGCAACGCCGGTTTCGAGACGTAGGCCCCCGGGCGCGCTCCGACCGCGGCGAGCACGCGGGAGAGGTCACCCTCCTGCTCCTGCTCGGCCTCGAGCACGCGAGAGCACTGGACGACGACTTCGGACAACGCGGCCGCGTAGCCTCGCACGGCAGTCAGGCGCAGCTGGAGCGGCAGCTCCGCATCCCCTTTCTCGATCCCGTAGGCACCGACGTGTGCCCGCACCCGCACATGCTCGACATCGGCCCAGACCACGGTCTTGCGGTTGCCGTCGAGGATCCTAAAGCCGCGAGCCCGGACCCGGACGCTGGCGATACGCAACAGGCGCCGCATCTCGAGCACCGGCTCCAGACCCTCTCTCAGGGGGCCGGCGGGGAGATCCCAGACGAAAGCGGGAACGGCGGCGTCCCGCAGGCTCTCCCGCGCGGCGCCCTCCAGCGTGCCGAGCTGCAACAGGCGACCGGGCTCCCCTTTCGCCGAGGCCAGCAACATCCCGCTGCGATAGAGCCTCCAGTCGAAGGTGTCGTAGTAGTCCCACGACTCCTGACGCGTATCGGTCGGGGCGACCGCGAAATGGGAGGCGAGCAGATCGAACAGCGCGTCTTCATCCATCCCCGCGGGCAGCGGGAAAGAGACCGCTTCGGGCTCACGCGATTCCGGTTTCGTTCTGCTCATTGGGTGACCCGCGGGATGCGGCGCGCCTGGTTGGCCCGCCTCGATGCCGAGGGGTCATTGTAAACGCTTTTGCCCGTGCCACGGCGGCTCGTGCCGCGGCAGCGGCCACCGGGACGAACCGGCGAGGTCCCGGGTACGACCGCTCAGGTCCGCCGCTGTTCGGGGTCCAGGAAGCGATAGCCGACGCCCCGCACAGTGGTCAGCCAGGCCGCAGCCGGCCCGAGCTTGCGTCGCAGCCGCCGAATGTGGGTATCGACCGTTCGGGACATCACCTCGGCATCGTAGCCCCAGAGCTCCGACAGCAGCGCTTCGCGGGTTCGCACCCGTCCGCGGGCGCGCACCAGGTCGGTCAACAGCTTGAACTCGGTCAGGGTCAGTTCGACCTGCTGCCCGTGAACCCGAACGCTGTGGAAGTCGTCGTCGATCTCGATCGGGCCGATACGACGCGGCCCCGCAGGACTCTGGGACGAGACGTAGTCCCGCTTGAGCTGCGAGCGAACCCGCAACACCAGCTCACGGGGGCTGAACGGCTTGGTGACGTAGTCGTCCGCGCCGAGCTCGAACCCGAGAACCCGGTCGACCTCCTCGACCCGAGCCGTGAGCAGGATGACCCGCGGAGGCGCCCCATCCATCGCCTTGACCCGCTTCAGGATCTCGAGCCCGCTGAGGCCGGGCAACATCAGGTCCAGCAACACCAGGTCGGGGCGGGCGTGGTCGAGGATCTCGACCGCTTCCTCGCCGCAGGTTGCCGTGACGACGTCGAAGCCCTCGGTCTGCAGAAGATGTTCCAGGAGGGTCAGAATGTCTTGCTCGTCTTCGACGACGAGCAGCCTTGGTGGTCGCTCCACGGTGCTCTCCCGGGCCGAAATCGCCCGCCTTCGGGCCGGTTGGCGCCCGGTCGCGCCGGCCGGCACGGGCGTTTTTCTCGATCCGACTGCGAGGCTACCAAGGGCGTTCAAACCGGGTGTTATGCAGGTGTAAGATTCCTGTTACAGTCGTCACCGGACAGCCGCGAAGCGGTCACCGAGGGAAGGATGGTCTAATCTCCGCCCGCCTGATACGCTGGCGTAGCCCGGGTTTAGGCTTCCCGTCCCGCGAGGAGTGCTCAGATGGCAGAGAGCAGCTTGAAACCGATGTCCAGCGAGGTCATCGAACCTCCCGTGACGACTGGGTCCACGCCGCGCCGGGACGAGACAGGCTCCACCGGCGAGCCGGATGACGCCCAGGGGTACTCCGACAACGTCGAGTTCACTCCGGCCGACGATCCCGCGGTCAATCCCAAGCTCGAATCTCCGCTGCTCTCGGTCAAGGACCTCGCCCTCTGGTACGGCAACAACCAGGCGCTGCACGACATCACCCTCGATGTCCCCGAGAAGAAGATCACCGCGTTCATCGGACCCTCGGGTTGCGGCAAGTCGACGCTGCTGCGTTGTTTCAACCGGCTGAACGATCTGGTCGACGGCGTGCGCATCGATGGCGACATCCTGTTCGAGGATCGCAGCATCTTCGATGTGCGCACCGACGTGAACGCTCTGCGCAAGCGCATCGGCATGGTGTTCCAGAAGTCGAACCCGTTCCCCAAATCGATCTACGAGAACATCGCCTACGGGCCGCGCATTCACGGCGTGACCAGCAAGCGCAAACTGGACGACATCGTCGAGCGCAGCCTGCGCGGCGCCGCCCTGTGGGACGAGGTCAAGGATCGCTTGAACGAGAGCGCCCTCGGCATGTCGGGCGGCCAGCAGCAACGGCTGTGCATCGCCCGGGCGATCGCGATCGAACCCGAAGTCATCCTGCTGGACGAGCCCTGTTCCGCCCTGGACCCGATCGCCACCTCCAAGATCGAAAACCTGATGATGGATCTGAAGTCCCACTACACGTTGGTCATCGTGACCCACAACATGCAGCAGGCCAGCCGCATCTCGGACTTCACCGCCTTCCTCTACCTCGGCCGCCTGATCGAGTATCAGGAAACCGAGAAACTGTTCATCAGCCCGATGAAGAAACAGACCGAGGACTACATCACGGGCCGTTTCGGCTAGCTCGCAAGGGCCACGCTCTCAAGTACCGATGGAAAAGCACACGACTCACTTCGCGGAACAACTCGAGCAGTTGTCCGAGATGATCATGCGCATGGGCGGCATGGCCGAGGAAGCGATCGGAAAGTCCGTTCGCGCGATGACCAATCGCGACTCGACGCTGGCCCAGGAGGTGATCGACGGCGATCTCGAGATCGACCGGCTCGAACTGGAAATCGACGACTTCATCGTCGAGTTGCTGGTCCGGCAGCAACCGATGGCGCGGGACCTGCGCTTCCTCGCCACGGCGATGAAGGTCGTTCCGGACCTGGAGCGCATCGGCGACCACGCCGTGAATATCAGCGAGCGGGCCATCGAACTCAACGAGGAGCCGGCTCTGCGCACCCTCGTCGACATCCCGGTCATGGCGACCCGGGCCCAGGAGATGGTCCGCGGCGCGCTGGACGCGTTCGTTCAGGGCGACCCGGAGACCGCCTGGAACGTGATCCACATGGATGATGAGATGGATCGGCGCATGGATCAGTTCTTCCGCGTGCTGCTCTCGCACATGCTGGAAGATCCGCGCACGATCACCCGGGCGTTGCGCCTGACCTTCGTGGCGAAGTACTTCGAACGCATCGGCGATCAGGCGACCAACATCTGCGAGCAGGTCGTCTACATGGCCGAAGGCAAGGTGATCAAGCACCCGCGGGTGCAGAAGGAATCGCGCGAGGAAGAATGAGCCGGGTACTGATCATCGAGGACGATGAGGACATCGCGCTCTCGCTCAAGTACAACCTCGAGCGGGACGGTGGCTTCAAGGTCGAAGCGGTACGCGACGGCGATGTCGGTCTGCGCTCGGCAACCTCGGATTGCCCCGATCTGATCCTGCTCGACCTGAACCTGCCGGGAATCGACGGCCTGGAGGTCTGCCGCCGACTGCGCTCGAATCCCACGACCGCCAGCGTCCCGGTCATCATGCTGACCGCGCGGGTCGAGGAGGCGGATCGGATTCACGGCCTCGATATCGGCGCCGACGACTACGTCACCAAGCCCTTCTCGGTGCACGAGGTACTCGCCCGCGTACGGGCGGTTCTCCGCCGTTCGGGCGCCGCGACCGCGACCGAGACCCTGGTTGCCGGTGCGCTGCGCATCGATCGCCCGGCCCGCAAGGCCCTGGTCGACGGCAACGAGCCGGTTCTGACCCGGCGCCAATCCGCCCTGCTGGTCGATCTGGTCGAGCATCGCGGCAGCGTGCGCACCCGGGAACGCTTGCTCGAGGAGGTCTGGGGCTACGTGCACGCCGGGGAGACTCGAACCGTGGACGTCCACATCCGGCAGTTGCGCAAGAAGCTCGGCCCCCCGGCGGCCAGCTACATCGAAACCGTCGTCGGCGTGGGTTACCGCTTCCGCGAGACCCCGTGACCCCCTGGTCGACGGGGATCCTGGTCCTCGTCTCGGTCTTGCTGCTGGGCTCCTTCATTGCCCGCCGGCGCCGGGCTGCCGCGATCGAACGCATCACCGCCGCCGTCGACCGGATCTCTCGCGGCGAGATGGAACTCAAGGTTCCGGCCTCCGCCCCCCCCGACATCGCCGACCTGGCCACCGCGGTCAACGGGATGAAGCAGTCCCTGATAGAGAGGATCGACGCGCTCGATCGGGACCGGGCCGTGGCCGCCTCGATCATCACCGGCATGGAGCAGGGACTGCTGCTGGTCGACCCCAACCGGCGCATCAACCGGGCGAACCGGGTGATCCGCAGCCTGTTCGACCTGCAGCGGGAACCCGAAGGACGCCTGCTGGCCGAGGTCATCCGCCACCCGGCGCTCAACGAGCGGGTCGAGACGGCGCTTCGCGACGGGAACGAGATCCGCGAGCCCCTGCTCCAGGTGGGTAACCGCAGCTTCGACCTGCGCATCAAACCTCTGGGCCCGCCGACCGGCAACACGATCGTCTTGCTCTACGACATCACGCGGATCGAGGCGCTGGAGAGCATGCGCCGCGAGTTCGTGGCCAATGTCTCCCACGAACTGCGCACGCCCCTGACCTCGATCAAGGCCTTCCTCGAAACCCTGCTGGACGGCTCAGCGGAGGACCCGGAAGCGCGACAGAAGTTTCTGGGCATCATCGCCAAGCACGCTCGCCGGATGGAAGATCTGGTCGATGACCTGACCGACCTCTCCCGGATCGAGACCGGCTCGGTCGAACTTCGCCCAAGTCACTTCGACGCGGGCCACATGTGCCGGGAGATCGCCACGGACCTGGAACCGCGCACCGCCGCGCTCGATGTTTCGGTGATCGTCTCGCTACCGGATCCGTTCACGATCTATGCGGACCGGCGGCGCATGGAACAGGTCATGACCAACCTGATGGACAACGCCATCAAGTTCAACCGGCGAAACGGCCAGGTCCGCGTCACCGGATCGACGCTCGAATCGGGGGGCACGAGGCTGGTCGTCGAGGATGACGGGGTCGGCATCGCGGCGGAGAGCGCCGACAAGATCTTCCGCCGGTTCTACCGGGTCGATCCTGCGCGATCCCGAGAAGCCGGCGGCACCGGCCTGGGCCTGGCCATCGTCAAGCATCTGATGAGGCTCCACGGCGGCAACGTCGCCGTCGAATCCGAATTGGGGAGCGGATCCCGATTCGTCCTCGATCTGCCCCCGGGTCCGGATGCTTCGCGCCGGAACGGCGAGAGTTCGGCAGCCGGCGAATAGAGGTCCCACCCCGGCGGCGACGCGCCGGATTGCGCTACACTCCGCGGTCACTTCAGCCCACGGAGGTCCCCATGCGCGGCCGCTTCGTTGCCCTGCTCGCCCTGGTTTGTGTCCTGGCCGGAATGCCGGCGGAGGCTGCCCGCCCCGCCCCCGCCGACCCGCCTGACGGCGCCGCGCGCCTGCAATCCTGGGAGGCCCACCAGGCTCTGGAGCAGAGTTCCCAGTTCCGCGGACTCCCCTGGCGCTCGGTCGGGCCGGTGGCCATGGGCGGACGGGTCATCGACATCGAGGTGGTCCCCGGCGCGCCCTACACCTTCTACGTGGCCTACGCCTCGGGCGGCCTGTGGCGCACGACCAACAACGGGGTGACCTTCGAGCCGCTGTTCGACGACCAGATCGCCATGATCCTCGGCGACGTGGCTCTCGACCCGCAGAACCCACAGACGATCTGGGTCGGTACCGGCGAGAACAACTCCTCCCGCTCCTCCTACGGAGGCGCCGGCGTGTTGCGATCGGACGACGGCGGCAAGACCTGGCGTCACATGGGCCTGTGGGAAACCGACCGCATCGGCCGGATCTCGGTGGACCCGCGCGACTCCGACCGGGTGCTGGTCGCCTCTCTCGGCCCGCTCTACACCTCCGGCGGCGCACGCGGCATCTACCTGACCGAGGACGGCGGCAAGAACTGGAAACAGGTGCTGGAGGGGATCGACCACACCGGCTTCGTCGAAATGGTCCGCGACCCCAACAACCCGGACGTGCTCTACGCCTCGTCCTGGGAACGCTCGCGCCTGCCCTGGGACTTCACCGAAGGGGGCTTCGGCAGCGGCATCTGGAAGTCGGTCGATGCCGGCGACAACTGGACCCAGCTCGACGGCGGCCTGCCCCGGGGCGACCACGTCGGCCGTATCGGCCTGGCCGTGGCCCAGGACAAACCGGGCACCCTCTACGCGCTGATCGACAACCAGCAGTTGATGCCCGAGGAGGCGTGGGACATGGGGGATGGCGCGGTCACCCCCAAGCGCCTGCGGGGCATGAGCAAGGAAGAGTTCCTGCGCCAGGACCCCGAGGAGATCGAGGATTTCCTGCGCGGCTACGACCTCGACCCGGAACTGACCGCCCAGAAACTGCTGGAGAAGGTGCGCAACGACGACCTGTCCGTCGAGGACCTGCTCTCGGCGTTGTCCGACGCCAACCGCAGCCTGCTGGAAACCGACGTGCTCGGCCCCGAGGTCTGGCGCTCCGACGACGGCGGCAAACGCTGGCGCCGCACCCACGAAGATCCGATCCGCGAGCTCTACTACACCTACGGCTACTACTTCGGCCAGATTCGCGTCGCGCCGACCGATCACAACCGGCTGTATATCCTCGGTGTGCCGATGCTGACCTCCGGGGACGGCGGCCGCAACTGGAAGGGCATCCGCGCGCGCAACCTCCACGTCGACCACCAGTCGCTGTGGGTCGACCCCGAGGTGGACCGCCACCTGATCGGCGGCAACGACGGCGGCGTCAACATGAGCTTTGACGGCGGCGAAAGCTGGCTCCAGCTCAACCAGGTGCCGGTCGGCCAGTTCTACACCGTGGCCGTCGACATGGCACGCCCGTACAACATCTACGGCGGCCTGCAGGACAACGGCGTGTGGAAGGGTTCCAGCACCTCCCGGCCCGGCGTCGACCCCTGGCGCAAGATCGGCGGCGGCGACGGCGCCTTCGTCCAGGTCGACCCCCGGGACAACAAGACCACCATCCTGGGGCTGCAGTTCGGCAACTACCGCCGCATCGGCGAGGACCCGGGACGGGTCAAACCACGCAACCGTCTGCTCGACCCCGCGCTGCGCTACAACTGGATGACGCCGGTCC
Organism: uncultured Acidobacteriota bacterium; assembly: GCA_964496265.1. Classification (GTDB taxonomy): domain Bacteria; phylum Acidobacteriota; class Polarisedimenticolia; order Polarisedimenticolales; family Polarisedimenticolaceae; genus Mor1. The sequence goes on from CAZBZH010000008.1 coordinate 12,355, forward strand.
TGCTGTCGACCCACAACCCGGACATCCTCTACTTCGGCGCCAACAAGGTCTTCCGCTCGATGGACCAGGGCGACAGCTGGACGGCGATCAGCCCCGACCTGACCCGTTCCGACGAACGGGGGGACGTGCCCTTCGCCACCCTGACCTCGATCGACGAATCTCCGCAGCGCTTCGGCCTGCTGTGGGCCGGAACCGACGACGGTCACGTGCACGTGACCCGCAGCGGCGGCGCCGAATGGTCCGATGTGTCCGACGGGCTGCCCCGGGATCGCTGGGTCACCCGGGTCGCTGCCTCGCCCCACGAGGAGAACGTCGGCTACGTCACCCTCTCCGGCTATCGCAACGACGACATCCGCGCTTACGTCTACCGCACCGACGATCTGGGCAAGACCTGGACCGACATCTCCGCCGGCCTGCCTGCCGAACCGGTCAACGTGATCCGCGAGGATCCGGTCAACCGCCGGGTGCTCTACGTCGGCACCGATCGCGGCGTGTACGTCTCCCTCGATCGGGGTGAGAGCTGGCAGGCGCTGCAGTCCGGCTTGCCCAACGTGCCGGTCCACGATCTGGTGGTTCACCCCCGCGAGCGGGAGCTGATCGCCGGTACCCACGGCCGCAGCGTCTGGGTGGTCGACGTGCTGCCGGTGCAGGAACTCGAGTACGTGCAGAGCACCGTGGTGCACGTCTACCCGCAACACGAACTCAAGGCCGAGCGGGGCTGGCGCAGCCGGCGTCCGGTCTGGCGCCACTACCCCGACTCGGAGCCCTACCGGGATATCCCCTTCTGGGTCCAGCAAGGGGGCCGGGCCACCTTCACCGTCCATGACGAGGACGAGCGGGTGCTGCGCCGGGAGGAGCTGTTCGATCTGACCCCGGGGGTCAACACCTACCGCTGGGACCTGCGTCTCGACCCGGCCCTGGCGCTACGCGCCGAGGAAGCGCGTCTGGCCGAGGAGGAGAGCGAGAAGAGCGAGGAGACCGGTGGGGCCAGCCTGGAGCCGCCGAAGCGGGCCAAGGTGCCCTGGTCCGAGGCGCTTCGGCTGGGACGGCCGCTGTTCGTGACCCCGGGGAACTACATCCTGCGGGTCGAGAGCGCCGGGTTCTCGGCGGAGACCGAAATCCGCGTCCAGCGGCCCCAATCCCGGGATCCGCGCACGCCGGCCAGGCCCAAGATCCGGGCGGAGCAGAAGAAGGACGAGAGCGGCAAACCGGTCCAGAAGCCGGTCAAGCGCTGAGGCGCTGCGGTGCGCTCGCCGCAGACATGCCTGCGGGCCTTGTCGGCGGCGGGCCCTCCCGCTATTAATCTTCGTTCGCGGAGAGTTCCCCCACGAGGATTGCCATGGATCGTGCCCTGCGCCTGATTTGCGCCGCCTGCGGCCTGCTCGCCCCCGCCATCCTGATCGGCGCGGTGGCCTTTGCCGGCTCCAACACCCCGGAATACAGCCAGGTCGACGACGCGGTCAGCGAACTGGGCATGATCGGGGCGCCCCAGGCGCTGACCATGAACTTCCTCGGCTTCGGCCTCGTCGGCCTGCTGATCGCCCTGTTCACCCCCGGGCTGCACCGCTCGATCAACCGGGGTCAGGGCTCGCGGATGGGTCCGGGGCTGCTGAGCATCTCGGGCATCGCCTGGGCCGCCCTGGGGCTGACCCCGGGCAACCTGGCCGACCCCGCCTCGATCACCTGGCACGCAGTGCTGGTGGGCTGTTCCTTCGTCGCCGGCGGCCTGGGACTGCTGATGCTGGTCGGCCGTCTCGGAGAGGACCCTCACTGGAGCGGCCTGGGCAACCTGACGGCGCTGGTGGGCCTGATCACCATGGGCTTCCTGTTCACCGGCGAGATGTCGTCGTACCCCGGCCTGGTGCAGCGCGGACTGGCCGCCGTCTACTTCGTCTGGATCGGCATTCTGGCCCTGCACAGCCTGCGCAGCCCGGTCCCGGCACACCGGACTGCCGAATCGGTCGCGTCTTGAGCTAAACTCCCGCTTTGCCGCCCGGGGTAAGGGATCCCGGGCTTCGCTGCGGAGTCTCGACCGATGTCGCTACTGGCCGATCTTCCTCTCGACGATCTCTCTCCCGCCCGGCTGTGGTCCAGCCTGTCGGCCGAAACCCGCACCCTCGCGGGCAAGTCGGTCTACTCCTCCGACTGGGAGGACGCCCAGGCGCGCAAGGAGGTCAACCTCTCGATCGCCATGGCGATCCGCTTCCGCGAGGTCGCCGTGCGCAAGTTGCCGGTGGAGAAGCGGGTCAACTATCTGGTCAAGGCGGTGCGTCCCGACGACGGCCTGGCGGCGACCCTGTTGCTGGCCCTGCACCTGGTCGAACGCAAGGACATGCTCGAGGCCTTCCTCAACAAGCTCGGCATCCCCAACAAGGGCGGTCTGATCGACGAGAGCCACGATCCGGAGACCCCCGACGCCGAGACCCTCAAGGCGGCCACCGATCACCTCTACGAGAGCTTCGACGACGAGCAGGTCGACATCTACCTGGCCAGCCTGCTGGCGATGGATGCCGACGCCTGGGAAGGTCTCGTCGAGATTCTCGAAACTCGGAATGTAGGCTAGGCCGCTCGCGTCAACGGTTTCCTTGCCACCTCGCCATTTCCCCGCCAAAGCGTCCCGCCAGCAGGACACTTTCAGGCGTATCTCTGCACGAGCTCTGCAGCCGCGCGCCGTTGTTGTCCGATTGCGGATGACAGCCTCGCCACCTCCGCTGTATACAGAAGCATCGGCTAAATGGAGACACGCATGCTGTACCTCGAAGTACGCCTGGAAGACCGCCTGGAGCGGATACCCCTGCGCACCGGCGAATCGGTGCTCGGACGGGATCCCCAGTGCGATGTGGTCGTCGAGGAAGCGTCGATCTCGCGTCGTCACGCCCGCCTGATCGTCGGCGAGGGCATGGTCCGCGTCCAGGATCTCGGCAGCACCAACGGCTTGTGGAGCGACGGCCTGCGGGTCGAAGTGCTGGACTCGTCTCTGGACCATTGGTTCGTGGTGGGCTCGATACTCGCCCGGGTGCGGCGAGGTGTCTCGCTACGCAACCTGGAGAGTCATCGTCGAACGTCCAGGGCCCGCCGGGCTCGACGGGCCGGGGATCCGCCGTCGATCACCAGCCCCCGTCGCCCCGCGGCCAAACCCGAAGAACGGGAAAGCGGCAGCGCCTGGCTGGAACGCATCACGGCGCGCATCGCCGAAACCTCGGGCCGGGACGCTCCGGCGATGCTGCTGCAGGCGGTGGAAGACCTGGGGCATTGCGATCAGGTTCAGCTGTTGCGCCGACAGGCGAACGGCTGGTGCATGGAGGCCGCCTCGTCGAACCTGACCCTGGCCGAAGAGGTCACGAGCCTGATCGCCGAAGAACGAAGCTACCCACGGCTGCTCCAGATCCCCAGCGGTGCGGCGATCTTGATCGACCGGATCGAGACCGATCTCTATCTGGCCGCCGCTCCGTGGCGTAGCGAGGTCCGGCCCGGCGATGCGCGACTCGCGGCGCTGACCGGACTGCTGCGCTGGTGGTCCGGGCTAAAGGCGAGCCCCACCCAGGACGCGCCGGACAACCTGACCACCGACCGAGAGCTCGCCCGCGAACGGCCCACAGCTCTCACCACGCCGTTCGTCACCGCATCGAGAACCTGCCGCAAGATGCTGGAGGCGGTCGACCGGCTGGCGCCCACCGACCTGCCGCTGATCGTGTTCGGAGAATCGGGAACGGGCAAGGAACTGGTCGCCCGCCGGCTCCACGAAGCCTCGCTTCGACGGCACGAGCCTTTCGTCGCGATCAACTGCGCGGCGCTGCCGGCGGAACTTCTCGAGGCGGAGTTGTTCGGCATCGAACGCGGGGTCGCCACCGGGGTCACCGGCCGGCCGGGCAAGTTCGCTCAGGCCCACCTGGGCACTCTGTTCCTCGACGAGATAGCCGACCTCTCGCCCCAACTCCAACCCAAGCTGTTGCGGGCCATCGAATCCAAGAGCGTGGTGCCCCTGGGCGCCACCGATGCCGTGGCTGCCGATGCACGCATCGTCGCGGCGACCCACGTCGATCTGTCCGCCCGGGTCGATGAGGGCTCCTTCCGTCGAGACCTCTGGTATCGGCTCAAGGGCGCCACCGTCGAGATTCCTCCGCTGCGGAGTCGCCCGGAAGACATCATGCCGCTGGCCCGCTACTTTGTCGCCGAGACCGGCGAGCGGGGACGACCCACCCGCGGCATCGAGGTCAGTGCCGCGGAGAAACTGCTGGGCTACGCTTGGCCGGGCAACGTGCGCGAGCTACGCCACGTCATCCGACGAGCCATCGCGCTGTGCGACGGACCGGTGATCTCCGCCGAGCTGCTTCCCGAGGAACTATCGGGCACCCGTCAGAGATGGGGTGCCGCGTTGTCGGAGATGGAGCGGGACTGGCGTGCCGCCCGAACCCGCTTCGATCGCCTCTATTTCGAACACGTGATCGAACGCTGCGGCCACAACCTGGCCCGGGCGGCCCGCGAAGCGGGACTGAGCCGCAGCAACCTGTACCGCAAACTCGATGAACTGGGCATCGAACGGCGCCCAGCCCAGCGCTCCAATTCTTGACCGCCCCCTCGGACCAACCGACCGGAGACACGGCCCTACCGGACGCCGGGCAGCAGCGGCAAATCCTGCGCTTCTCCTCCCTGCGTCCCGGCGCTCTGTTCGCGGATCGCTACCGCATCCGGGCGACCCTGGGCTCCGGCGGTTTCGGCGAGGTATACCGCGCACTCGACCGGCAAACCGGCGACGACGTCGCTCTCAAAGTGCTGTTCCCGGGCCCAACGCAAACGCTGGAACCGGAACGCCTTGAGCGGGAGCTAAGGCTGCTGGACCGGCTCCAACATCCAGGAATCGTGCGGGTGCTCGATCACGGCGAGTCCGATGGCCTGCGCTTCGTCGCCTTCGAGTTGCTACAAGGGCAGAACCTAGCGGACTGGCTGCGGGAGTTCGGCCGACTCGGCATCGATCAATGTCTCGCCCTGCTGGAGCCGTTGCTCGAAGCGTTGGCCACGGCCCACCGAGCCGGCGTGATTCACCGCGACATCAAACCAGCTAACGTGTTCCTTTGCGATGTGCCGCCGGGGTTGACTCCCTGGCGGGTGGTCCTACTCGATTTCGGGCTGGCCCGCCAGGCGCGCGGCAGCCGGCTGACCAGCACTGGGCGCTTCCTCGGCACCCCCGAATACGTCTCGCCGGAGCAGGCGGCCGGCGTCGCCGAACTGGATTCCCGGTCGGATCTCTACAGCGTCGGCGTATTGGCAGCCCGGGCGTTGGGCAGCCCCGCGCCCAACCTTACGCCGAGCCACTCCTCGGGCCGGCCGATGGTCCCGCGAGTTGTCAACCGGCCCCGGGGACCCTCCTGGCTGCAGGATCTGATCGGCTGGTGTCTCGAACCCGATCCGGCCCATCGCCCGTGCGACGCCGACGCGCTACTGGAAAGGTTGCGCCAGCGCCGGGGGCGCCCCCCGTCCCAGCGGGTCGGCGCCATGGCCCGAAGACTGCGACGCCGTCTGGCCTCCCCGGCGTTAGGGTTCGCGGCGGCCGGCGGCGCGCTGCTGGTCGCCGGACTGCTGCTTTACCCCGCGCGGATCGATCACCAGCACGATCGCATCACCGCCGAGAGCCTCGCCGGGGTCTCCCTGCGCGAAACAACGCTCCCCCATCCGGTCCGCGCCCGGGTTCCCTGGGACCGGGGACTGACTCGTCGGCGCGACCTGTCGATGCTTTTGACCGAAGGGGGCGACTACGCCGCCTTCGATCCGGACTTCCCCGTCGGGCTCGTGCTGTTCGACGCCTGGTCCGGCGCTGCCACGCCGTTCAGCCCCCAACGCAACCATGAGCGCTCGGATGGCGCGAGCCTGCTCAAGCCACTGTTCCCCCACCATGATGGAAACTACAACGGCATCGGCCTGGAGCGACTTACGCTGCCGGATGGTCAGGTGCTTTTCGTGGCCACCTACGCGCAGAAAGGCGGGGACCCGGCTCTGGTCCTGGGATTCGACGAACGCGGCAAACTACGCTTCCGCTTTCATCATGACGGTCGGGTCAGCCCCGAAGCTCTCGTGGGTCAAGGACCCGACGGTCGTCCGCGAATAATCTTCAGCGCCAAGAGTGCCGCGTTCGGCCAGCGCAGCGTAGTGTTCGGAATCACGCCACCACGGCCGGAGGGGCTTCGCATCAACGGGGTGGCCTTGCCTCCATTCGACTTCGGCACCCGATCGCCCGTGCCCGCATTCTGGACCGTGCTGCCCGACGTGACGAGAACGTTGAAGGCGATGACCTTGCGGGCCGAAGGGGAGCACGCCACCCTGCTCCGGCTCAGTGGTGAGCCATCGCAGAGCAAGGTTCGAATTGTCGATGGTCTCCCCGACCGCACCGCCCGAGGAGGCCTCGAACCGGACGCCTGGCAGGAAGCGGAACAGGCTTTGGTGCAGCTGCTGCGACACGCCGGCGCACTCAACGACGAGTTCGGCGCGCGGGAAGCTGCCGCTCGACTCGAAGGGTACGCCGGGTCCGCCAAGGTCTCGCCGACGCAGGCCGCCGTCGCCCGCACCCGGGCGATTCAGTTGCTGCGTGACGCCGGTGACCTGGAAAAGGGCCTCCGTCTGGCCAAAGCCCTGGCGGCAGCGGCGCCGGAATCCGCCACCGACTACGCGCTGCTGATCGATCTGGCGGCGCGCCGGAACGCGTGGCACGCAATCGAAGAGCACCCTCTGCGACAGGTCGAGGACAAGCTCACCTTCGAGCCGCTGTTGCTGGCTGCGCTGCTAGGCAATCGGCTCGCTGAGGCGGATCGATTACGCAGCCCTGGATATCGGGGTCGTTCACCGATCTTCTGTCGAGCGCTTCGGGCACTGCACCGCGGCCACGCCGAGGCAGCCCTGGAAATCATCGATCGGGACGCCGCCCCGGCGAGTTATCCCGATTTCGCATTCCTCAAGGGACTGACCTTGTTGATGCTCGACACCCCGGAGCTCGAGGCGGCGCGGGCCAAGTTCGCAGAAGCGGCTCCAACCCTGGGCGGAGGGCATCAGTACCCTACCGCACTCGCGGACGCATACGCAGCCGCTCTGTCGGGAGAAACGCCGGCGACCTCAGAGACCGTCGAGGACTGGCTAGCGCGCCAACGACAAGCAGGCCGCTCGAGGCTGCGCGATCTCTACTTCGTCGCCTGGGCCGAAGCCCTCGCCTCGGGGATCGCGGCTGCCCGAGGAGACGATGCGGCGCAACGACGTCACGCCGCCGCCGCTCGAGAAACTCCGGGATTCAATCCGATGCTGGAGCGTTTCCTCGAACGCAAGAGCCGCGAGGGCGGGCGCCCGACCCGGCCATGACGACGGGCACCCGCAACGAACGAGGCTAACCGCAGTAGATCGAGGATGATCCGCTGTTCGAGCAGACGGAACCATCGGGGCACTCGCAGACCTGGCAGGAGCGCTGTTGAATGGTCTGGCCGCTCGGGCACTGGAAGGTGTACGCCCCCAGCGAGCACGAGGTCAGACCGGTGTCGGACGTGGCGCAGTTGGCCCCTTCGCAAACGCCCGTCGGATTGAGGCAGATCTTGAACGGCTGACAGAGAGTGATCGGGCAGGTGGTCAGGTTGTGGTCCTCCGGATTCACTTCCTCCACCTTGAATCCACCGTCGGTAACCCAGGCCGGCAGTTGCGCCAGGTTCTCGATCTTGAAGTTCTCCGGACTACAGGAAATTTGCGTCGCGTCGGCAGGCTCCGCGGTAGCGAAACCAACGGCAGCCAAGGCGACCAGCAGGACGATAGCGAGCTTCTTCACGATGCTTCCTCCGATTCGGCAATGTGCCGGGATAGTTCGGACGACGTTGTGCCGTCCGGCTGCCCGGACTTACTGCAACGGAGGTGCCACTGGAGTAAGAGGCGGTATCGGAAAGCCGAGGTGGGTAGAGCGTCTCGCGGACCGGACACCCGAGCACAAATTACTCGGCCGGGGTGTCCTTCGGCCGGGGCAGCCGGCTAGTCGACCTTCTCGATGACCACGCCGGTCCCGTAGGCCAGGATCTCCGAGGCCATGCCCATCACGTAGGAGGTCGAGAAGCGCACGTCGGTGACGGCGTTGGCGCCGAAGGACTCCGCCTCGGCCCGCATGCGATCAAGCGCCTGCTCCCGGGCCTCGGCCATCATCTTGGTGTACTCCTCGATCTCACCGCCGACGATGTTCTTCAGCCCGGCCACGATGTCCCGGCCGATGTGGCGCGCGCGAATGGTGTTGCCGCGAACCAACCCCACGGTCCGGACAACCCGGTACCCCTCGATCTTCGACCCCGGAATGATGATCAACGCTCGACTCCTCGGTAGGGATCCCGGCGGGACACGAACCACTTCTCCCGCACCACCGACACCGCCAACACGGCGAGCCCAACGACCAGGGCGAAGATCGCCAGCTTGACCAGCGGCGGGATGTTCGTATCGGCCAGGACTTCCTGGGCGATCTGCCAGCCCCCATAGGACAGGAGCGCGATGGCGCCGACTGAAAACAGGATCCAGCCGATGCCCCGCTCGACCCGATTGTAGACCGAGCTCCAGTACATCCCCCAGACCTCTTCCGGGGGCTTGCGCAGCTGCATCTCGCGGGTGACCTCCTTGACTCGCTGCATCCGCTCCCACTCCTCGCGCAGTGCCGCGTCGGAGGCGAGCAGCTCCTCGAGTTCCTGCTTTTCCGCGCTTTGCAGTTCTTCATCCAGGGCGGCCATCATCAGGCCGCGGGCACGTTCCTGCCTTGCCTGTTCGTCGTGCATTACTTGGCCTCTTGCTCCAGCACCGCCGCCAATCGCTTTCGGGCGGTGTAAAGCCGGGACATGACGGTCCCGATCGGGATCTCGAGCAGCTCCGCGATCTCGCGATAGCGCAGTCCCTCGAACTCCTTCAGCACGAGCACCTCCCGATCACGATCGGCAAGTGCCTCCATTGCTTCACGGACACGTCGGATCGTCTCCTCGCGCTCCAGCAGCTTCGACGGATCCCGGGTCGTTCGGTCCGCGGCCTGGGTCACGAGCCAGTCGGCGGCGTTCTGCAGCTTGGTCCGGCGCGAACGGCGGTCCCGGTTGTGGTTGAAGCACAGCCGGCGCAGGATCGCGTAGAACCAGGGGTAGAACGGCCGCTCGGGGTCGAGCCGGTCGCGGGCGTTGTAGGCCCGGGCAAAGGCGTCCTGGGACAGGTCGAGTGCATCCTCGTGGGAGCCGACCAGCGCCAGGGCGGCGTAATAGGCCCGCCGCATGTAGCGATCGACCAGGGTGGCGAACGCCCGTGCGTCGCCGCCGCTGACCCGGCGGACCAGATCCTGCTCTTCGAGCAGGGCCCCATCGAGACCGCCCGCCGTCGCGGGGGTCGCGGTGATTCCGTGGGGCTCGTGTGTCGTCATTTCGATGATTGCCATGTCGACGGTAAGTACCCGCCGGGTCATGGATTATTCACCGATCAGGGGGGAAATCCCTCAGCCGCGAAGCACCAAAGCGTTTAAGTATCTTAATTTCAACGACTTAGCGACGATGCCACGCCGCAGGGATCAGTGATCGTGGCCGTGGGGGTGCCAGAAGACCTCCCCCTGCCCCGACAGGCTGCGGTGGATCGTGCGCAGCCAGACGTCGGTCTTGATGAAGCCGCCGCCCCATTCCGCCCAGGCCTCGGGCAGGCCCTCCTCGACGATGGCATCGAGGTCCTTCCCGGCATGCATCCGGGCGCGGACGATGTCGGTGGTGGCGATCAGCATGTCCCGGTAGTCCTCGAGATCCTCGCGGCCCGACAGCGGCCCGTGGCCGGGGATCAGCTTCACGTCGGCCGGAAGTTTGGCCAGCACCTGCTGAATCGCGTCGACCATGCCGATCACGTCGCCGCCGCTGTCCATGTCGATGAACGGGAAGCGTTTGGTCCACATCATGTCGCCCATGTGCACCACGTTGGAGCCGGCGAACCAGATCACCGCGTCCCCGTCGGTGTGGGCATGGGGGAAGTGGATGGCGCGGATCTCCTCGCCGTTCCAGTGCACGCTGAGCTGATCGTTGAAGGTCACCACCGGCAGCTTGCCCGCCGGCGCGGGCTCGATGTCCCGGCCGCGGATCTGCTGCTTGGTGGTCATCCGCCGGCGCACGTTGTCGTGGGCCACCACCGACGCCCCGTCCCCGGGCGCGCCGAAGGCGGCGTTGCCTCCGGTGTGGTCGCCGTGCCAGTGGGTGTTGAGCACGTAGCGCACCTTGCCCGGAGCCTTCTCGGCGATCGCCGCGCGGATCTTTTCGGCCAGGGGTTCGAACTGGGAGTCGATCATCAGGATCCCGTCGTCGCCGATGGAGAGGCCGATGTTGCCGCCGGCACCCTTGAGCAGGTGCACGTTGCCGGCGACATGCTCGATGGAGACCTCGACGCCGGAAAAGTCCTGGGCCGCCGCCGGTGCGACCGACGCCGTCACGGCCAGGATCAGCGGGGCCAGAGCGAGAACGGCACCGCGGCCGGCGGGGAGAGAGAAGCGGTTCATCGGGAGACCTCCTGGGTACGAGATCGCCACGGCCCGGACCCCGGGACGCTGGCGCGAAGATCATATAATCTGCCGGCCCTACCCATTCATTCCGAGCCGAGGCATCTTTGAGCGAGTTCGACTGGAAAACCGGCGC
>CAZBZH010000009.1:0-22942 GCA_964496265.1 uncultured Acidobacteriota bacterium
CCCGAACGAGCGGGTCAGTGCGCCGCCCCCCATCTCGGCGCAGGCCTCGAGGATCCACAGCGCGTCGACCAGGCAGCTGCGGCGCACCATCGACTTGCGGTTCTGGCGGCGCACCCGCTCGGCAGGCGCCATGCGGTACAGGGTCATCAGGGTCTGGCGGCAGTATTCCTGATCGCGCCGGGCGACCCGCAGGCGCAGGGCCAGCGGCCTCAGGTACTGGTCGGCCAGCTCCCGCACCTTGAGCCCCTTGGGGGGCTCGACGGTGCCGTCCTCCCGCCAGCCGAAATGACGGGCCAGCAAGGGCAGCAGCAGGACGGCGAAGATCGCGCCGGTCGGTGTCGGCTTGCCGTCGGCCAGCCGGTTGTCGATCTCCTCGAGCAGCCGGAACAGCATCATCCAGGCTTCGCGGTCGTCCTTGTAGGCCTCGGCGAACTCGGGAAGGATCACGTCGAAGGCGCCGGTCTCCTGCAGCAACTCGAAGGAACGCCGCGAGGCGCCCCCCATGCAGAAGCGGTTGATCTCCTCGAGGATCCGCGGCGGGGCCGCCTTGGGCAGTTCGGTGATCGTCTGGATCAGCGCGTTGTAGGTCGCCGGTTCGATCTCGAAGTCGAGGCGCGCGGCGAACTTGATCGCCCGCAGGATCCGGATCGGGTCCTCGCAGAAGCGGGTCGCCGGGTCGCCGATGGCGCTGACCACCCGGCGTTTGAGATCCCGCAGGCCGTCGGCGTGGTCGATCACCGTCTCGTTGTTCAGATCGTAGAACAGCTGGTTGACGGTGAAATCCCGGCGCAGGGCGTCCTCGGCCGAGGAGCCGAACACGTTGTCGTCGCGGATCAGCAGATCGTCGTCATCCCCCGCGCTGCTGCCGTTGTCCTCGGGCTCGTCACTGTCGAGGGCACGGAAGGTCGCGACCTCGATCACCTTGCGGTTGTGGAAGTAGATGTGGGCCAGACGGAAGCGCCGGCCGATGATCCGGCAGTTGCGGAACAACCGCTTGACCTGCCGCGGCGTCGCCGACGTGCCGATGTCGTAGTCCTTGGGCGATCGATCGAGCAGCAGGTCCCGCACACAGCCGCCCACCAGGTAGGCGGTGTGGTCGAAGCGGGTCAGGCGCCTGATGATCTTGACGGCGTCCGGGTCCAGATCGGACTCGGGAATCGGCCGGTGAACGACCTCCGGAGCACGCTCGACCCGGACCGAACGGGACGCGCCGGTGGCGGCCTTCGGTTCCGAGGAGGCGGTTGCCGCGGATTTTCTAGCGAACAGCTCCCTGATTCTTCTCAGCATCAATCCATCGTCGGTGCTGCCCTTAGCCCTGTCCGCGACGTTCGCCGGAAGTCCGTTCCCTGTGCCGCCATAGTCTACTCCGGTTTCCTGCGGAATAGACGCCGGAGTGGGTCGATCTCGACGCGTTTCGGCTCGAAGGGCAGGAAGTACACCAGGGTAGCCTGCCGCTCGTCCAGCGAGATCACCTCCCGGTGCTGCTGTTCGAGACCGTGAAACACGACATCGACGGGGACCTGGTAGGGCTGTCCACGTTGGGACAACGTCAGGTCGATCCGCCACTCTCCGCGCGGGGTTTTCAGGGTGCGAAGGACACTCTCGATCTCGAGAGCGCCTCGGCGTTCGAACCAATCTGCGAATGCTCTCTCCAACGACATCCCTGCGCGCTGCTCGAAGACCCCCTGCATCCCCTGTAAGGACAGGGGTGGGCTAACGGGCATCCTGAAAAGGTCCTGCACGGCACGGAAGAATTTCCGGTCGCCGACGGTCAGACGGATCATGTCCGGAGCGGCGGATCCTTTGCCTCGCAGAACGGGTTCAGGGGTCTCCTCGTCGGCGCGCGCCAACGGGACGTCGTTGCCAGGGGACATCGCCAGGTACGCGGCGCGTAACCGTCCGATGTCCGTGCCGACCGGTTTCGCCCGGTCGCGTGCGTAAACCGCGGCCTGCCAGGCCGCGAAGGAGCGCATCCAGGGACCATCCCCGGCAATGCGCTGGCCGAACCACTGACCTGCCAACAGGTCGGCGGCGTCCTGGGGGCCGTCGAGGGGGAATCGATCGGACTCGACCACCATGCCCCCGGCCTCGATGCGGCTTTCCAGTCCCGGCATGAGCACCAGGTTGAAGCCGTCAAAGGGGTAGGGGGATAGCGCGCCGGCCATCCAGGACATCGGGTCGGCGAGGTGCCGGCAGATCTCGTCTGCCCGCTCGCCGAGGTTCGGGCCCACGATTCGAGCCTGCTCCCGCACCACGGTGCAGGAGGAGAGCTCCAGATCGGGGCCGGCGACCAGTGCCAGACCGCGGACCGGTTTCCGGGACCGGAAGCGGAAACTGCCGTCGGGCGTCTCCGCGACCGGGGCACCCGGGGCCACGGCAACCCAGCCTTCGGGGACCTTGACCCGGACGTCGCTTTCGGCCCAGGTCGGCCCCAGGGTGGGGTACCAGTGATCGTCGGGGGCGAGCACCACTCCCTGGCCACTGACCAGGGGTTTCGAGCCCCGCCGGGGGCGGCCGGTCAGGGTCAGCGAGACCTTGCGACGGACGGAAACCGGCGGATCGAACTGCAGGACGACCTCCCGGCCGGCCTTGCGATGCTCCACGGAACCCTGGGAGGTCCAGGACCGTTCCACGGTGAGGTTGGGGTCGATGCGGAGGCGAAGTTCCCGCGATTCGGCCGATTCGACCACCAGGTCGACCTGTTCGCGAATGGAGCCGCGGGCCGGGTCGAACTCGAAGTCGATCTCGATGGACGCGATACGGGGATCCATCTCGACGGTCCCGAGGGCGTCGAGCTTGGTCCGTTCAGCCGGGGATTCCCCGTTGACGGCGGCGAGATCACTCGAGAATGCAGGAGAACTGAGTTGAAGAATCACCCAGAGCCATGCAAGACCCAGTGCGGCGCGGCGGGAGTTGCTGGTCCGCATAGGGGGAAAATACTCGACGAAGGGGCCTCCGTCCACCGACGGTGCGGGGCCGGGCCGGCCTCCTTGCCGCTCTCCGGAGCGTTGGGTATTCTGAGCGGACGGCCGCTCCCGGGAACGGGAACGAACGTTTACGGAGTGAATAATGACCCCGCACCAGGTTATGACTCTATTGAACTCGCTCAACGTCGGGCAACTGGACTCCATCGCCGGCAAGCTGGCGGAGGCCCGGTCCGCCTGCGTGGAGATGGGACAATCGGAGCTCGCCGAGCGGCTGGAAGAGGCCCGGAGCGCGCTGGAAACCGCCGACATGACGACCTATCGCAAGCGGGTCGAATCGGTCGTTTCGCGCCTGGGGCACCTTCGCTGAACCGGTCGCCGGCCGCAGCTCCCCTGGAGGGAGTCTCATGGAACTGAGCCTCGCACTGATTCCTCAGGTAGCCCAGGGGCTATCCCTGGCGGCGTGCGCCGGAATGCGCGCGTTTCTGCCGGTGCTGGTCGTCGGCATCGCCGGGCGCCTGGACTGGATTCCGCTGACCTCGTACTTCGATTGGATGGCGTCGACTCCGGCGCTGACGATCTTCAGCGTGGCGGTGGTTGCCGAGCTTCTGGGCGACAAGTTCCCGGTGGTCGACAATCTGCTCGACGGGCTGCAGGTGTTCGTCAAGCCGGTAGCCGGCACGGTGCTGATGGCCTCGTCGCTGACCGAGTTGCCTCCCGAGGTGACGGCGGTGCTGGCGATCGTGATGGGCGGTTCGGTGGCCGGCATGGTCCACCTGGGCAAGTCCAAGACCCGCCTGGTCTCGACCGTGGCCACGGCAGGGATCGCCAACCCCTTTGTCTCGATCGCCGAGGACGGGGTGTCCCTGGTCGGTTCGATCATGGCCATCGTCTGGCCGATCCTGATGTTCGTGGCGTTGCTGTTCGCGGGCAGCGGGTTCATCTACCTCTGGCGCTACCGGCGGGCGCGGCCCGGCGACACGGTCCAGCCGTGACCGGGCCACAGCAGGGGCAGACCTCACCCTGGACGGTCATCGTCGTGGCCCTGGTCCTGGTGGCCCTCGCGGGGGTTTTGAGCGCCTTCTACATCACGTCGGCGCGCTCGTCGCCCGTCGAGGCGTTTCAGCTCGCCACACCAGGCCAGCTCGACGACGTGCAGCGGATCCTCGGTCGCGACCGGCTGCCCGCCGGGTTCGAGCCGGTGCTGGGTCCCTCGGTTGCCGAGTCGGTGAAGACCGGTCAGATCACCGCGAAGGTGCTGGAGCGTGCCGGGGGCGTGGGCGACGGCCGCGTGTTGCTGCTCAGCCGCCTGGGCCACTCCTTCGGCGGCGAGATGATCCAGGACGCCGTGGCCGAGAGCGGCCTGCACGCGTCCAACCTCGAGTACCTCATGACCGACGTCGTCTCGTTGGACCTGGGAAGCAAGTTGTCCGAGACCGTCGAGCCCGGGGATTTCGGGCTGGGTCTCGCGATCGTGCATCCGGGCACCGTCGAGTTTGACGGCCGCCGCTTCGAAGGCGACATCGCCTTCGTGTTCACCGCATGCAAGCACGGAGGTGGTTTCGCCGCCGTGTACCATAGCGGCGAGTCGATCGATGCGGCTTCGGCTTTCGATCCGGTTTACGAGTTCGCAGCGCCGTGTCTGCCGCGTTAGCGATGAATCCATCTGATGCTTCGGTCTGATTCTCAGGGACGCTCCGGCCCGTAGCCGGAGGCGGGGGATGTCATGGGTCAAAAGAAGGGAATGTCGCCCTGGGCATGGGTGGCGATGGGTTGCGGTTGTTTCGTGCTGTTGGCCGTGCTCGCCGTGGGCGCCTGCGGCTTCGGCATGGTCAGCATGGTGCGCGATCTCGAGGGCACGATGACCGATCCGGTCAAGCGCGCCGACGCCACCCGGAACCTGATGGGCTACGAGTCCCTCCCTGACGGCTACGAGCCTGCCTTCGCCCTGGAGATGCCGTTCATCGGTGACGTGGCGATGCTGGCGGACGTCCCCTTCGAGCAGGACTCGGTGGCCGATCCGACGCGCCTGTTCGTCTTCTTCCGTCCCGGAGTGGTCTCCCGCCAGGACGACGACATCAAGGCGATGATCGAGGGGCGCTCCGATCCCTCCCGTTTGCTGGAGTCGTTCAACGTGCGGGTGCGCTCCCGGGAGACCCTGTCGGAAGGGGAGTTCGAGTTGCAGGACACCAACGTGCGCTACGTCGCCCAGCGGGGTGAGGCGCGCCACGAGGGGGGCAGCAGCGAGGGGATCTACTCCCTGATCTTCGCCGAGTGCGGCGGCAAGCCGGCCATGGCGCTCTGGCTGGAACCGGAGGTTTCGGTCGGGGCGATGGTCGAAGGGGCGGCCGAGGCCGTGGCCGCAGAGGCCGCGGAGGCGGTCGGCGGCGCCGTCGCCGGCGAGGAGCCCTCCGGAGCTTCCGGCGGGGCCCGGGAGGGGGGCGAGCCCGACTACAGCGGGACCCCCGCCGACGAGAGCGCCATCCGCGACTTTCTGGCCCACTTCCGCCTCTGCGGCGACTAGATCCCCGGAAAAACCGCGCTCCGGGCGGCCGCGGGGGAGGGGCGGGAATGCAGGGGGTGGTCCGGGGGTTTAGAATGTCCTCAGGAGAAAGGACATGAAGCTCCACCGCGCCATACCTCTGATGTTCCTGTTCGCAGCCTTTTTCGGCGTGTCCTACGCCGGCGTCGAACTGGTCCTCGAGGATGACACCCTGCTGGTCGGGGATACCGTCGAGCGCGACGAGGACTACTACCTGCTGACCCTGGCCTCGGGCGAGGTGGTGACCCTGCCGGTGCCGCTGGTCCGCGAGGTGCGCCTGTTCGAGGGGGAGCTGCGCGACGACGAGAGCACCACGGTCTCACCCATACGCGAGCCCGGATTCGTTACGGGCAAGGGCAGTGACGTCGGCCCCAACGCGGGGCCCGAGGCCCTGCCCAAGGTGGCCGATCAACTCGAAGTCTTCGGCGAAGCGCCGGCCTGGCGGCCGGCCCCGACCGACCCGTTCTGGTATCCCGACAGCGACTGGACTCTCGACCCGGCGCAGAACGACTTCAATCCGGTGCGCTGGTATCAGGCGCCCACCGATCCCGAATGGATCCCCGGCGGCGAGTTCAACGAGCGCCCCGACGCGCTGAATTCCAGCCGCTCCCGCTGGCGCCGCTTCATCACCAACCCCTACTGGGTCCCCAGCAACGGCTTCGGCAGCAGCAGCTTCAGCGTCTTCGACTAGGCTTTCCGCAACGCGCTGAGCGGAGCCCGAGTCGGGTATAGTCGCCGCAACATGGCGACTCGATTGAACTCCGGAGAATGGGACGGCCGCGACGCGGTCCGTGAACTGGCCGATCTCTTGCGGGATGCCGGCGGCCAGGGGGTGCATGCCCTGGTCGGAGCCGGGATCTCGGTCGGAGCCGCCGGCTTGCCGACGTGGCCCCGCCTGATCGAGGAGATCGAACCGCCCAGGCTTTCCGCCGACGGGAAGACCCGGGTGCGGGACGCCCGGGTGCGGCAGGATCTGCCGTGGCTCGCCTACCTGGCCGAACAGCAGCAGCGGGAGAAGGTTCGCGGAACCCTGCGTAGCTGGTTCCACCTCGATGAGCTACCCCATCTGCGAAACGACGTGCTGCCGCGGGTGCTGGAACTACCGTTCCAACACATCCTGACGACCAACTACGACAACCTGCTGGACTTGGCCCACGACCGCTTTCGGCCCGATCAGCCTCGTCAGGTGCTTCGCTGGGAACGCTCCGAAGATCGCTCCCGCTTCGTGGGCTCTCTGGGCCGCCGCAGCGCCGAGCGGTACTACGTGCATCTCCACGGCCGGGCGGAGCACCCGGAACACTGCGTGTTGACCGAAGAGGACTATCGCGAGCGATACGTGCGCCAGACCACCACCTCGCGGAACCTCTACGCGATGTTCGCTACCCAGTCGGTCGTCTTCCTCGGGTTCTCCCTCGAGGATGTTGAACTACGGGAAATTCTGCGGGAGGTGCAAACCACCGCAGGTGCGGCCGACACCCGGCACTATGCGATCCTGCCGCGCCCCAAGGAAGGGGAGGCGGGGCTGACCGCCTACTTCACCGGCAAGTACGGCGTCACGCCGATCCTCTATCCCAACGACGATGGCCGGCATGGGTCGCTGCAGCCGTTGCTCGATGATCTCTGCGAGCAGGTCCGCACCGAGGCGGCCGAGGATGACTGGGCCCACGTCGACGCGCCCCTCGATCCGTCGGTGCGTTCCGCCGAGCAGGATCCCAACCTGGGTCGTTTCGGCGGTGCCGCGACCCGGGACGGATTCCAGCTCGTGGTGGAGAACGTGGTCAACTGGGAGGACGGCTGGGCCTCGTTCGATGTCTGTGTGAAGGGGCCGGCCGATTCATTCCAGGGGCCGGTCGCGATTTACCTGCACCCGACCTTCCCCGAGTCGGTCGTCCGGGTGCTGCCCGAGAAGGGGGTCGCGCGGTTCAGCCTCCACGGCTGGGGCGCCTTCACCGTCGGTGCGGTGGTCAAGGAGCCGCGGGTCCTGCTCGAGCTGGACCTCTCCCAGGACACCCGCTTCAACCAGACCTTCCTCGAGCGCTAGTCTGTGCCAGGGTCGGATTTCCTAATCCGACCCGTACTGGACTTCCATGCGGCGGATGCGTTGGGCGGCGATGCCCAGCACGATGGCGCAGAAGATCAGAAGCCCCGGGACGGTGATCCAGGCCGGCGTGCCCTCTGTGAGGATCGCCAGCGCCCCCTGGGAGACCTCGACCGGGTAGAGGCTCTCCAGGTAGTGGATCACGGTCAGCTTCTTGAGCACCGGCGGCAGCAGGAAGCTGAGCGCCTCCCAGCCCCAGAACATCACCGCGGGCACGATCGGGTTGCGGAAGAACAGCCCGATCAGCAGGAACACCGTGCCGTAGCCCAGACAACCCAGGGCCACGATGACCAGGTACCAGAACAGCTGCATCAGCCCCGGGCCGTCGAACAGGTGGCGCTGGAGCTGATCGATGCCGAAGGCCAGGTTGAGCAGCAGGAAGCTGGCCAGGGTGGTCACCCCGAACAGCACCGTCGAGGTGGTCCAGCCGGAGATGAACTTGCCGGCGACCAGCACGTCCCGGCGGATCGGCACCATGAAGTAGTAGTGCAGGCTGCGATCCAGCATCTCCCCGCGGAACAGGTTCATGAAGATCCAGACGCAGCCCAGGTAGAGGGCGAAGCCGAGGATCATGCGGAAGACCACGGCGGCGAACATCATCGTGGCGCCGAACTCTTCCAACCCCGGCGGTAGGCCGAAGGCGCCGGAGACCACCACCATCAGCCCGAGGATCGCCGGGGTAATGCCGGCCAGGGCGTAGAGCAGAAACGCCCGGCGGCCCAGCAGCGTCTTGCGAATCTCGAGGCGCATCACCGCCAGGATCTGATTGATCCACAGCGGCATGCCGTCCATCGGCCGTTGGCTCGTCATTTCGCTCACGACGTCGACTCCTGTCCCGATCCGATCAGGTACTGGTACACGGCGTGGACGTCCTCGTCCGCCGGGGTGACCGCCTCGATGGCGATCTCTTCCTCGAGCACGATGTCGTTGAGCTCGAGATAGAAGGCCTTGGAGTCGCTGGTCGCGACCAGCAGGCCTTGCCGGTCGTCATGCATCTTGAGTTCACGGAGGTGAGGCATGCGAACGATCCGCATGGCCAGCGCTTCCGGCTTGTCGCAGCGGATCATGATCTGCAGCGGGTGCTTGTCGATCTCGCCGCGGACCGAGCGGATATCCCCCTCGGCCACCACGTAGCCCTCGTTGAGCAGGATCACCTGATCGGAGATCAGATCGACCTCATGCAGGATGTGGCTGGAGATGATCACGTGCTTGCCGGCGGCGGCGAGTTCCTTGAACAGGTCGATGATCTCGGCGCGCCCCATCGGGTCCAGGCCGTTGAGCGGCTCATCGAGGATCAGCACCTGGGGATCGTGGGCCGTGGCCTGGGCCAGCTTGATCCGCTGCCGCATGCCCTTGGAGTAGCCGGCCATGCGCCGGTCCGAGGCGTGGGCGATGTTGGTTCGCTCGAGGGCTTCGTCGGTCCGCCGCTTGGCCTCTTCGCGGCTCATGCCGTGAACCCGCAGATAGGAGTACACGAAGTGGTAGCCGTTGAGTCCCGGCGGGAAGGAGTCGAACTGGGCGCAGTAGCCCAGGTGCCGGAACAGGTTCTGGGGGTCCCGCGGCGAGAAGCCCAGCAGTTTGATTTCCCCGGCGGTCGGTTCCAGCAGGCCGGTCATCAGGTTCATCAAGGTCGACTTGCCCGAGCCGTTGGGGCCCACGAGGCTGGTGATGCCCGGAGGGATCCGCAGATTGACCCGGTTGACCCCCAGCACCTCGCCGTAGAACTTCGAGACGTTGTCGAAGCAGAGGCAACGTTCGTCGGGAACCTGCTCGGCCAGCGGCGCCTCGGGGGTCGCCTCGGTGGCCAGGTCCGCCTGGGGATCCACGTTCTGTCTCAGCGCCGTGTCCTGTTCGTGGCTACTCACCGGATCACCTCGTAGGCCTTGATCTTGCGGACAAGCAGGAAAGTCGAAAGCGCCGTCAACAAGGTCAGCGAGAGCCAGGCCTGCCAGACCGGGTAGGGGATCGGCGCCTCGACCCCGAACATCGAGGACCAGACGATCTGGACCATGTCCAGGAAGATCAGCATCCGTCCGCCGGTGACGCCGAAGGCGATGTTGAGCACCGGGGCGAAGAAGAAGCCGAAGAAGAACGCACCGAGGAGCACGACCCGGGCGACCGGCTTCATCCGCACGTGGGCCGAGATCGCCAGGGACAGTAGCGACAGCACCAGGATCCAGAGCCAGGAGCCGAAGAAGATCGCGGCGCCGACCCGCAGGTTGTCGCCGAGCCATTCGAAGCCCATCAGGTAGGCCTGGAGGGCGAACAGCAGCAGCCCGGGCACCCAGGTGATCGCCGAAAGCAGCAGGAACAACACCGAGAGCTTGCCGCCGATGTACTCCCGGCGGGAGAACGGCCGGGAGAGGTACAGCGGCATGCCGTTGTTGCGCATGTCCACCGAGACCAGGGCCGGGCTGACGAACAGCGTGATCAGGAAGGCCCCGATGCCCTGCAGCCGCATGAACTGCATGGGGAAGAACATGTCGGTGACCTGGATGATCTGGTCCTTCTGGATCTGGAAGGCCTCGAGGAACTTCAGGTTGTGCGGCAGGTAGATCGCCACGGCGCTGACCAGCGGGTAAACGAAGCACAGCACGAAGAAGGCGAGAAACGCCTTCGAGGCGAACACCTGGGCGAAGGCGTAGCGCGGGAGGACCAGGAAGCGCGACCATTCGGGGGTGACGCCCCCCTCGTAGCTGCGGTAGGTGCGTTCATAGACGGCCACTTTTTTCCTCCATCGCCTTGAGGAAGATGTCCTGCAGCGAGTCGCGTTTGTAGTCGAGCCGGCGGATCTGGATCTTGCGGTCCGAGGCGGCGCGGAACAGGTCGCGGATGCGCACCCCTTCGGGGAGGACCGTCTTGATCCGCGCCGAACCCTGGAGCGCGAACTGGCAGCCCAGGCTGTCCAGCGCCTCGGCGAAGGCGTCCCGGTTGCCGACGGTCTCGATCTCGATGAACTTGCGGTTGGCCTTGCGCTCTTCCTCGAGGTTGCACGAGGTGGCGATCTGGCCGTCCTTGAGGATCAGCACTTCCTCGCAGCAATCCTCGACGTCTCGCAGCAGGTGCGAAGAGAGGATCAGGTTGACCTTGCCGCTGTCGCGGATCTCCTTGATCAACTCCAGCATGCGCACCCGGTGCGGCGGGTCGAGGGCGTTGGTCGGCTCGTCGAGGATGACGAGCTTGGGGCCGTGGGCAATCGCCTGGGCCAGCTTGGCCAGCTGCTTCATGCCCTGGGAGTAGCTTTCCAGCTTGCGGTAGCGAGCCTCGCCGAGGCCGACGTAGAACAGGGACTCGTGAGCCCGTTCCAGCGCCTGATCCCTGGGTAGCCCGCTGATCTCGGCCATCATCCGCACGTAGGTCACGGCGGAGAGGCCGGCGATGAACGAATCGTTCTCGGGCATGTAGCCGATCTGGGCCCGGATCTGCTTGATCTCGCTGCGAATGTCGTGGCCGAGCACCCGGGCGGTCCCGGCAGTCGGCGTGTAGAAGCCGAGCAGCGTGTGGATCAGCGTGGTCTTGCCGGCGCCGTTGGGCCCCAGCAGGCCGATCGCCCGCCCGTTGATCCTACCGGTCAGGCCGCGCAGGATCTCTTGCTTGCCGAAGCGTACCTTCAGTCCATCGAGCTCGATCACCGACATAGGCATCACCCGCAAATGGGCAGAGTTTGTCATACTCGCCGGTCCTCAGAAAGGCGTAATCGCGGTCGCGTGTTGTAACGGGGAAGTCCGGGCCGGGGTTTCGTCCTGAGGAGAAACCCCGGCCCGGTCAGAGGAAGGACTAGTCGTCGCTCTCTGCGGCGGCTGCCGCCCCGATGGCATCCTGCAGATCCATCAGGCTCGAGAGGCTCATCAGGGACATTCCGGAGCTGAACAGGCCGCCCTCGGAGCTGCCGGCCAGCACGATCCGGTCCGGCTCACCGTAGGCGTAAGCCAGGCTGTGGGCCGAGTCGCGGATCGCCTCGATCACGCCGCTCGACGTCTCGCCGTTGCCGCCCACGTTCTGGAGCTGGCGCAACAGCGGGCCGGCCATCGAACCCAGGTCCGAGTAGCCCACCGCCGAGAAGTTGATGCGGCCGTCCTGGGGCAGCAGGCTCGTGAACCGGGGGCTGCGAGTCAGCGTCAGTCCATTGCGCCGGTTGCTCAGGGTGCGGTCCAGCAGGATCTTCGACGGAGCGGCCACCATGTAGCCGTCGATGAAGGTGTAGCTGGCCGACAGGCCGGTGTCGTCGGAGGTCAGGGTCCAGATGTCCCGGCCACCGGTGTTCTCGGAGCTGAGGCTGAAGCCCTTGCGGCCCTCTTCGCCCATCATCTCGTTGATGTGGCCGATGGTGGTCTGGAGCGCGTTCTGCAACCGGTTCGGGTCGTAGATCTCCATGACCAGCTTCCACGAGGGCTTGGGCAGCACCGGAGGCTCGAGGGCGATGGCGAACTCGCCGCCGATCGGTGCGGCGATGTCCTCGCGAAGGTCGATGCCGTGCTGCTCACGGAACTCGCGAAGACCCTCTTCGACCCCTTCGTCTCCGGTCATCGCCATCAGCTCGTCGAGCACCTGCACCGGCTCCTTCATCACGAAGGCGGCGGCCAGGGTGGCGTCGGGAGCCACGAACTCCAGCGAACCCATCGGCGCCGGCTCGGCGAGCCAGGCGGCGATTCCGCGGCGCTCCTGTTTGAAGCTGACCGTGGCGCTGCTGGTGGTCAGATCGTCCTGGGTCTCCCGCTCGACGATCAGGTAGGACAGGTCGGCGAAGCCGCTCTGCTCGATGAACTCCCGATCGTTATCGTTGTCGGGCTCGATCAGGGCGTCGAGGTTGACGCCGACCAGCCACTCCACGCCGTCGCGATACATGTCGCTCAGACGCTCGTGGTACTCGCTGCCGACGAACGCGCTGCCGCCCTTGGTCTGCAGCTGCACGGCCATCTGTTGCAGGTACTGTTGGTTCGGTCCGGCGACCAGCATCCCGTTGTGGGTCCAGAAGAAGAACTCAGCCTCGTTGCCGGGGTTGAGCGCGTCCGCTTGCTGAGGCGGCAGGCCCTCGAGCATCACGATGTTGGGCGCCTGGGCGTCGTTCTTGGCGGCCAGCTCACGCAGGTCGCCGAACAGGGTGTCGCGGAAGGCGTCGGGACGCTCGATCTCCGCCAGCAGCACCGGCTCGCCGGGGTTCCGGCTGTCGGCACTCATCGGGATCGCCAGGACGATCTCCTCGCCCAGGTGGTCGCCGTACTCGCGAATGCGGTCGATCGCTTCGCCGAGCTTGGCGTCGCCGCCGTTGGGGACCATCTCCTCGGTCCACCACTCGCGGAGCACCGGGTTGCTGTTGACCCGGCTCTCGATCTGGTCGTAGGCCTCACCCAGCGCTTCGCTCAGGTTCGGGATCGCCACGTAGACCACGGTGCCGGCCGGAGCCCGGTCGAGCAGCCGCGTCGAGTAGCGCTGTCCGGGCAGCTCGATCGAGGCGTCGAGTTCCTTGCCCAGCTTGGTCAGTTCGGCGAGCACCGCGAGGTGCTTCTCGGCGTTGCGGCTCCAGGCGATCTCCTCGGCCAGCGAGACGCGGCCGACGTGAGCGTTGGATCCGATCTGGTCGCCGGGGAGCAGCACGGCGTCGTCGTCGCTGCGGGTATCGACGTGGACCTCGCCCTCGAAGACCGAGACGCGGGAGCCCTTGAGGCCGGCGTTCACCGAGAACACGGTGCCCTTGACCTCGACGTCAGTGTCGTCGGTGCGCACGAAGAGGGCGGCTTCGCCCTGATCGGCGGCCTCGACGATCACGCTGCCGCGGGCCAGGTCGATGGTCGAGCTGCGACGGTCGCCGCCGAAGCGGTTGCGCCGCTCTTCCACGGTGAGTTCGGTGCGCTCACGCATCTCGACGAGGGATCCGTCTTCCATGCGCAGCACGGCACCGGAGTTCTTCGCCGTGCGGATGCCGTCCACCTGGGACATGTCGATCTGCTGGCCGAGCACCACCGGCGTGGCGCCGTTGTCGTCGACAGCCAGCAGTTCACCGTCGAGCTGCTCGATGGTGACCATGCCGCCGGTCTTGAAGGTGAACACGCCGGGGATGCCGACGTTGAAGCCCACCAGCGAAACCGCCAGCAGCAGCGCCGCGGCGATGCCCCAGCTCCACTCGGAGCCGAAGCTCTTGCGGGCCGGTTTGGCCGCAGCCGTCACGGCGCGGCGGCCGGCCGAGCGGGCCTGCTTCAGCGCCTTGCGGCAGGGGACGCACTCGCGGACATGGTCCTCGAGCAGCATCGCCTTGGCGTCGTTGAGCGCCCCGGCCACGTGGGCCGGAATCAGCGCCTGGTAATCGGAGCAATCGCGGATCGCGGTCTTTTCCTCGCGGCCCTGATCCTGCTCCTGTTGAATGCGCGCCCACACGCGGTCGCCGACCCGTTCGAGCGCGTCCTCGGACGGAACGCCCTCGCGGATCGTGTCGGACACACGGTCCAACAGCGCATCGAAGTCTTTGCTATCGCGGGTCATGATCGGTCTCCCAGAACGGAACCCAGGTCATCTTTCAGCCTGTTTCTCGTGCGATGGAGGATGACGTTGACCGTGCTGCGCGACGTTCCGAGCATCTTGGCAATCTCGTTGTTGCCGTAACCCTCGAAGTAACGCAGTACGAAGATCTCGGCGGCCTTGGGGCTGACCTTGGTCAGCGCCTGGCGCACCAGATCCTGCATCTCCCGGTTGGCCTGATCCTGCTGCGGCGAATCGTCCTCGTCACCGGACAACGTGTGGTCCACGTCGTCCAGCGGCGTCGAACGGGCCGCCTTGCGGGACCGAACGATATCCACCGCGGCGTTGATCGCGGCGCGGTGGAGATAGTTGCCGGGGCTGTCGGAAAGCGGGCTGCCCCCTTCGCGACGGGCCAGACGCATGAAGACCGTTTGGAGCACGTCCTCGGCGTCGTCCATGTTGCCCGTCACTCGGTAGGCGGCGTACAGGACCCGTTTGTAGTGGTCTCGGTACATCTGCTCCAACCCCGGTGAATCGGCGTGGTTTGAGATCGCGGCGAATTGCAACGTCCTCTCCTTTTGCTCTCGCTCGACCATAAAGACGTGGCTCCGGGGAATTGCTTAACGCCGTCGCCGGCGAAAGCGGGCGAAAGTTGCGCTTTCCGTTCGATTTTCACACGTTTCCCCGCAACCCGGGGCCTGGTTTCCCGTAGACTGCGCCCGTCATGGCAGCCCGATCGCGGAAAAAGTGGCAGGTGGCGGCGATTCAGCTGCAATCCACCGCCGATATCGAGCGCAACGTGAAGGCCGCCGAGCGGCTGGTCCGCCGGGCGGCTGCGGCCGGGGCGGACCTGGTGGCCCTGCCCGAGAACTTTGCCTACCTGCGCCCCGAGGGGAAACCCCTGGCCTTCCGGGATGAGCTGGGAGGGCCGCTCTACCAGAGGATGTCCGAGCTGGCCGCCGAGTGCGGCTGCTGGTTCCTGGCCGGCTCCTTCCCCGAGCGGATTCCCCGCAGCCGCAAGGTCTACAACACCTCGGTACTGTTCGACCCCCGGGGCCGGGAAACGGCGGTCTACCGCAAGCTGCACCTGTTCGATATCGCCATCTCCGGGGGCACCACGTTCAGGGAGTCGGCCACGGTCAAGCCCGGGCCGGAGCCGGTGGTCGCCTCGACCCCGCTGGGCAAGCTGGGGCTTTCGATCTGCTACGACCTGCGCTTTCCGGAGATGTACCGGCACCTGGCCGGCCAGGGAGCCCGGGTGCTGTTCGTCCCGGCGGCCTTTACCGCCTACACCGGCAAGGCCCACTGGCTGGCGCTGTTGCGGGCCCGGGCGATCGAGAACCTCTGCTGGGTCGTCGCGCCGGCTCAGGACGGGCACCACGGCGAGGGCCGGGAGTCCTTCGGGCACACGGTGGTGTTCGACCCCTGGGGGGAAACCGCCGGACTCAAGCGCCACGGAGCCGGGATCGTCTCCTGCACCATCGACCTGGGGACGGTGGAGCGGGTGCGCAAGGGGTTGCCGGCGCTACGGCACCGGCGCCGCGACCTGTTCGACGACTGATCGGCTTCCCCGCGCGCCCTTTGACAGCGAATCAGGCGTTTTGTTACCTTCCACGCCGTGTTCTGTCCATCCTGCAAATCAGAGTTTCGTGCCGGGTTCGAGCGCTGCGAGAGCTGTGACGTCGACCTGGTGGAAGACCTCAACGCCGGCGCAGAGGAAGAGGCGCCCAGGGCGGCCGAGGTGCCGGTCCGATCGACCGGCCCGGCCCTGGACTTCTGCGGCTTCCTCGAGCTCGATGAGGCGCGGGACGCCCGGGAGCAGCTTCGTGAAGCCGGGATCCGCAGCGAGATCCTGATCCGCGACGCTCCCGGCCCGCAGGGGGACGAGATCGGCGAGGAGTACTGGCTCCGTTGCGCCGCTTCGGACGTCAAGCACGTCCGCAACGTGCTCGGTTTCCACGACGACGGGGAATCGGAAGGCGAGCTCGAGGGCTACTGTTCCAAGTGCGGTTCGCAGATTCCCGACGACGAACCGCTGTGCGTCTTTTGCGGCACGCCGCGCAAGGCTCCCGCATGAGCCGTTCCGCCCTTCCCCGGGTGATCGAGACGGTTCTGTTCGATGCCGGCGGCGTGCTGGTCGACCTGGACTACGCCTACGTGCGCCGTTTGATCGGTCGGCTGCAGGATCCTCCCGAGGTCGCCGCACTCTCCCGGTCCGAGGCTCGGGCCCGGCTCGAGATCGAGAAGCGGGTCAAGGAGGGCGGCCGGGTCGGCGAGGCCTGGCGCGATTACTTCCATTCGATCCTCGGTGAGAACGGCGTTCCGGCCGAGGCCCAGTCAGGCATCATCGATACCCTGTGGGAAGCGCATCAGCGCCACGGCCTGTGGGGCGTGGCGATTCCCGGTTCGGTCGACGTGGTCAAGGAGCTGCGCTCCAAGGGCTACCGGGTCGGCGTGGTCTCCAACGCCGAGGGGCGGGTCGAGCGGGATCTGGGCAACGCGGGCTACGAGGGCCTGTTCGAGACGGTGGTCGATTCCCACCTGGTCGGCGTGGAGAAGCCGGACAAGCGGATCTTCGAGATCGCCCTGGAACGAATGGACGGCACCCGTCCCGAGACCACGGTCTTCATCGGCGATGTGCCGTCGGTAGATGTGGCGGGAGCGCGGAACGCCGGCCTCGCGCCGATCCTGCTCGACCGCCACGACCTCTACGCCGATGTGCAGGCGCCGAGGCTGGCCTCGACCAAGGACCTGCCGCTCCTGCTCGACGAGGCCCGCGGGCGTTAGCTTGCTCCCTTCGACTCGCTGCGCTCGCTCCCTTCGACTCGCTTCGCTCGCTCAGGGCGGGAACTTTGGAGCCCGGCTTGCGCCGGGCTCCTGCGTTTCCGTTAGAACGAGTAGGCGTAGCCGCCCAGGATCTGGGTGTCCGGGGCGCCGTCTTCCAGGCCGATGCCGATGGCGATACGCACCTGGCCGCGGGCTGCCGCGCGCCAGTTGACGCCGCCGACGATGCGGATGTCCTCATCGGCTCCGTCGAAGCGCTCACCCTCGAACTTGGCTTCACCGGTCAGGGTCAGCCGGTCGGAGACCGGGAAGATCACGCCGCCGGCGAGGAACGGGGCGGTTTCGCCTTCGATCTCGACGCCGCCGATCATGCCGTCTTCGTTGAGCTGCACACCGGCGTTGGCGGTGACGATGATGTTGGGCAGGGTGCGGCGCCAGGAGCCGAAGAACCGGGCACCGAAGGAATCGGCGCCGAGGCCGGCGGCATCGTCGCCGGTCGGGATGGTCAGCAGGCCGCCCAGGGCGAACTCATCGTCGGAACCCGAGGCCCGCATGTAGTACTTGGCCCACACGTCCAGGTCGGTGGCGCCGGAACCGTCCGGGCCCAGGGCAAAATCGGAGTCGGTGTCGCCGAAACCGACCCGGCCGCCGACCTCGACATCCTGCAGCGGCTGGAAGGCGACGATTCCGCGGAGCACCATCACGTCGAGATTGTCCCAGTCAGCCAGCTCGATCTGGCCTTCCCACCACTGGCTATCGACGATGGTGGCGTCTTCGGCAAAGGACAGGAACAGGCGGTCGTCGGATGAGGATTGGGCCAGGGCCCCCGGCGCCAGCAGGGCCAGCAGCGCGAGGATCAGGGTGATTCGGCGGGTGGCGGAACGCATCAACGATCTCTCCTTCAATCGGTTTTCGGCAGAAAAGCGGCCGTCGACACTGGGAAACGCCGCAGGCGGCTCCAGGTTGCGGAGGCAGGTCATTTTGAAAGGGGTACCGGTGGCTGTCAAACCGGTCAGAATTACCCCCGGTACATTTTTGCCCGTCTCGGAAATGCCGGCTCGGAATACCCGAAACCGGCGCAACTTTCTCGGGGGGGCGCTCGTTTGTAGTCTGGCCGATGGATATCGACCGATACGAGCAGACGGTGCGCAAGCACAAGGACCGCGTTTTTTCCTACGCGGGCTGGATCCTCCGGGACCGGGAGGAAGCCCGTGACGTGTCTCAGGAGGTGCTGGTGAAGCTGTGGCACAACCGCAGCAAGGTTCGTGAGGAGGCGGCCAAATCCTGGCTGCTCAAGACCACGCACCACCTCTGTATCGATCGGATCCGCCGCCGCAAGGTCCGCGGGGAGGTCTCCTCCGAGGAACAGGTGATTCCCGAGGTCGATCCCGGTCCCACCCCCGAACGGCTGTTTCGCTCGGGAGAGACCGGCGACGCCATCGCGTCCGCCCTGGAAAAGCTGGCCGCGGCGGATCGCGCCATCGTCCTGTTGCGCGAGGTCCAGGGGTTACCCTACGACGAGATCGCCGAGACCCTGGCACTGCCGCTGGGCACCGTGAAGGCCAAGTTGCACCGGGCCCGGGAACGTCTGCGCCGGGACCTGACCGTCGCCGGAGTCGCACCATGAGTCAGACCACCGATTGTCGCTGGTGGCAGCAAGCCATCCAGATCCGCCTCGACGGCGAGATCGACGACGAACGCTCCCTGGCGTTGGACACCCACCTCGACCGCTGCGCGGCCTGCCGCGCCTACGAGGCCGGCCTGGTCGAAACGCTGGATGCCCTCGGCGACCTGCCGATGATGGAACTTCCCGACGAGGACCTCGAGGCGGTGCTCAACCGCACCGTGCGCGCCGAGTCGCGGCCCTGGTTCCGCTACTCCGCGGTGGCCGCCGGGCTGGTGCTGGTGCTGCTGGCCGGCTGGTTCTGGCTTTCCTCGCCCGGCTCCCAGGACGTGCCGGTGATCGCCGATGCCGGCTCGGAGATTCCCGAAGAGATGACCGCGGAAGAAGCCGCCGCCGAGGCTCGCATGGTCCTGGCGGTTCTGGCCTCGGCGCTGCGCAAGTCCGAGGAGGCGGCGCTGGTCGGCGTGCTCGCCGGCGAGGTCTCGCCGGCACTGCGCAAGATCCCGGTGACCCTGCCGGGCAAGCCTTCCCCAGGTAGGAGCGATTCATGAAGTGGAAGACCCTGGCGGCCTGCGTGCTGCTGACCCTCGCGCTCGCGTCCTTCGATGCGCCCCGTGCCCAGGGTGGGCACTCCCGGGGATTCGTCGACGGGACCCAGTTCATCGACCTGGTCGGTGAGGAGGCGCTGTCGGTCGAGGTGCGGCTGCCGCGAAGCCTCCTGCGTCTGGGCTGTGCGGTCGACGAGGAGCTGTGCGAGCTGGTCGACGAACTCGAGCTGATTCACGCGGTGGTGCTGGATCTGTCCGAGGTGCGCGAAGCCGAGACGTTGATGAACGACCTGCGCAAACGGATCAGCGGGATCGACAAGCGTTTGCGCGGCAAGGGCTGGGAACGCATCGCCATGGTGCGCGAGGGCCGGGAAACCATGCGGGTCCTGATCCTCAACACCGACGAGACCGTCGACGGCCTGCTGGTGATGATCGTCGACGACGAGCAGATGGTCTTCGCCAACCTGGCGGGCACCATCGACCTGCGGCAGCTCGCCGAGACGATGGATCACTTCGATCTCCCCGGGACCGACAAGTTCGACTGGGAGGAGGTCGAGCGGGAGCAGCGCAAGCGCCGCAAGGACAAGAAGGGCGAGTGAACTCGCCGACCCATTCGAACCGGACCTGAGGGGTGATCGGGGGCTACCGATGAGACGAGGAGTGATCGCGATCCTGTTGGCGTCGTTTCTGTTGAGCACCAGCGGCTGCATGCTGCTGCGCGGGCCCGGAGACATTCGCCACGAAGTGCAGTACATGACCGGCCTCGACCTGGATCGCCAGTTCGGTATCCAGACCGGGCGCTTCAGCATGTGGATGGCGCGCCGGGTGATGAAGTGGTCCGGCGAGGAGGAGATCCCGCTGCGCGGGGTGCGCGGTGTCGAGGTCGGTGTCTACGAGGTTGACGGCCCCCGCCGAGGCTACGAGCTGGCCGATACGCAGCCGAGCCTGTGCGGTGCCGGGTTTCAGGGCTGGGAGCCGGTCGTGCGGGTCTGTGAGGGGGATGAGCACATGCTGATGTTCGTCCGCCAGAAGAGGGATCAGCTGCGCGGCCTGCTGGTGGTGGTCCAGGATCGGGACGAGGTGGTGATCGTCCGCGCCCGGGGCCGGCTCGATCGCCTGATTCACGACGCCATGCGCATCGCCCGGGAAGAGAACGACTGGCGCCGGGGGCGCCGCGGGGACCTGGCGGATGCCGGCAACTCGGACGAGTCCTACGGAGACTCGGAGCCGGAACCCGGCGTGCTGATCGCCTCTCTGGAGCCGGGAGAAGCCGGGGTATCCTGTTCCGACGACCCCCGCTTCGGCGTCGATTGCGGCGATCCGGAGCTTGCCCGCGGCCAGGTGCGCTACATGGCGGAGCTCTTCGTCCCCTGAGCGCCCGCCGCTCGGAGGATATCGTGAGCCAGAAACGCAAGGGCGGCATCGTGCCCGCGGCGGAGCGTGAACAGCGCACCAGGAGCTGGAGCTTCGAGCACCCCCTCGGAACCAACTCCGAGGTTCACGGGCAGATGCTCAGCGACGCCTGCGGGATGGAGCGCATCGGGGTGCACCTGATGCGGATCCCGCCGGGTAAGGAAAACTTCGTTTTTCACGCCCACAACGTCGAGGAGGAGTTCTACTTCATCGTCTCGGGCCGCGGCGTTGCCGAGATCGGTGACGAGGAGCACGAGATCGGGCCCGGGGATTTCCTCGGCTTCGGCACCCCGTCGGTGGGGCATCAGCTGAAGAACCCTTTCGACGAGGACCTGGTCTACCTGGTCGGCGGCGAGCGCCAGGGCGTTGAAGTCGCCGAGTTCCCCAAGCTCAAGAAGCGGATCATCCGGGTCGGCCGCGAGGCGCAGGTGGTCGACGACAGCCAGTTGCTGCCGTTCTGGAAGGGCGAGGAAGAGTAGCCAGGAAGCGTCGCCAGGAAGAGTTGCTAGGGCTCGCGCACCATGTCGTAGCGGTGCAGGCCCTCGCCGCAGCCGTTCGGCGTGATCTTCACCACGCGGAAGCCCAGCTTTTCGTAGAACCCGAAGGTGAGCTGGATGGTCTCGAGGTGCTGGGGGACGCCCGGATAGAGTTCGTTCATCCGGTCGATGCGGAACTGGGTCATGCTGCGGCCGATGCCCTGGCCGTGCTTCTCCAGGCGAACCATGCCCCAGGCCATTCCCGCCCGGTTCTGATCCGGATCGTGGTAGATCCCCGCGCAGGCCACGACCTCCCCATCGATCTCGAACAGGTAGTAGGGAGCCCGATCGGGATCGTTCAGCCAGTCGATGAACCCCTGCCGCTCGTGATCGCGGAAGTACTTCGGGTTGTTGCTCTCGAAGATCTCGAGGCAGGTGTCCAGGTCTTCCGGTCGGTATTCGCGGAACGGAATCGGTTGGGGGGGCGGCATGCGCCCAGTATACCGGGGGGCGCGATGCTCGGTTGCTACGCCGCGTCCTCGCCGTCGGGCGCCGGGAACAGCGTCTCCAGGGTCTCCGCATAGGCCCGGCACGCGTCGGTGGTGGTGAAGATCCCCGCCAGTTTGCCCTGGCGGGTCACCATCGCCGAGCCCACGTGATCCTCCGCCATGCGCTTCAGCACGTGGGTCACCGGGGTGCTCATGTCCACGCAGTAGGTTCGCCGGGAGCAGACCTCGCGCACGTGGGTCGGGCCCATCTTCTCGGCGCGATCCATGTCCCGCTGGCTGAGCATGCCGATCAGTTCCCCGTCCTCGACCACCGGCAGGTGGCGGATCGCGTGGTCGGCCATCAGTTTTCGCGCTTCGTCGAGGCCTGCGTCGATGTCGATGGAGTGGGGAAACGGGGTCATCACGGCCTTGATCGCCGGGATCTGCTTCATCGGGTACCTCGCGGTGTCAGGCAGTCATCCAACTGTAGAGGGTAAGCAGTACAACGATCCAGCCGAAGGCCACCGCCAACGTACCGAGCAGCGGGCCTCCGCGGGTCAGCCACCCCGGGCCTCGACCGGGAGAGGGCTCGATATCGCCCCGGGCGATCATCCTTGCGTACTCCGCCGGCCGTTCTTCGCGGAGCTCGTCCAGGGTCAGCTCGCCGGAGAAGATCACCGGGTCCATCGGGAACTTCTCCGGCCGCAGGTGCCCGTTGAAGAAGTGCACGGTGAAGATGAACATCATCGCCAACAGCGCTTCCTCGCTGTGCACGATCAGGGCGACGTTGAGGGTCCAGCCCGGCAGGAACTTGAGGAAGAACCCGGGGAACCACATCAGCAGGCCGGAGAAACCGATGACCCCCATACCCCAGAACACCGCCCAGTAGTCGAACTTCTCCCAGTAGGTGTAGCGATCGAACTGCGGACGCGGGCCCAGGCCGAGGAACCAGCGGAAGTGCTGCACCATGTCGACCAGATCCTTGGGGCGCGGCACGAAGGAGTCCGGGCCCCACAAGAGGCGCCACTCTCCCTTACCGAACACCCGGGCACCGACCCGGATCAGGTGGGCGAAGAACACCACGAACATCACCACCGCTGCGATGCGGTGCAGGGCTCCCGTCACGCCGTAGCCGCCGAGCAGGTCGGCGAGGGTCTGGGCCCAGCGCCGGTCGGCGAAGAACAGCGGTAGCCCGGTGCCCGCCAGCGCCAGGAAGCTGAACATCAGCACCAGGTGCATGGCCCGGTCGATCACGGTGAAACGCTGGACGCGGATGGTGCCGGCGGGCTTCATGAATGCCTCGCCGCGCCGCCGCGCCGGGCCCGCAGGGAGCGGATCAGCCACAGGGTGGTGTGCACGATGAAGAAGGCGAAGACGAACAGCAGCAGCCCGTCCATGAACTTCCTCGCCCAGTAGGCCTGGGGATTGCGTTCGGCGTTCTCGAGATCGACGTGAGGGTCGTAGCTGGCCCAGGCGAGGGTGGCGTCTTCATGGCACTGCCGGCAGGTCTCGACGATGCGGGCTTGCCCGACCCGGGAGTCGGGGTGGTCGATCGCCTGGATGTCGTGGGCGCCGTGGCAATCGGAACACAT
>CAZBZH010000010.1:0-6051 GCA_964496265.1 uncultured Acidobacteriota bacterium
TGGCGGGCCAGGGCGCAGAGCAGGTGATCGAGGAAGCGGATGCCGCTGTGTCCCGGTTCGATTCGTATCGGAAGCGCCGAGGACTGCGATCTGCGGCTGAGCGGATACGGCGTCTCGGGCACCCATGCCGAGGTCCGTCTCGATTCGTCCGGTGTGCGCATTCTCGATCTCGGATCGGCCAACGGCACCTGGGTCAACGGCAGCCGGGTGACCGACGCGTTGCTCGAACCCGGCGACCGCATCCTGCTCGGAACGGTCATGGTCTACCTGGCCGACGCGGTCAGCGACCGGGTGCTGGTCCTGG
Source organism: uncultured Acidobacteriota bacterium (assembly GCA_964496265.1). GTDB lineage: Bacteria > Acidobacteriota > Polarisedimenticolia > Polarisedimenticolales > Polarisedimenticolaceae > Mor1. The sequence goes on from CAZBZH010000010.1 coordinate 305, forward strand.
CCTCGGGCCCGGCCCGGCCGCAGCGCTCGATTCCGACCGGTGAGCAGATCGGTGAACGCGTCTTCCGTTTGTTGACCGGCGAGCGCGAGCAGGGCGAAGAGAATGTGCTCGGTCTGGCGTCGGAGTTGATGGCGGTGTCCCGCGATCAGGGCGACGGACAGGGGCCCGACATCGAGGGTTCCCTGGAGCGTGTGCGCAAGGCGGTCGGCGCCGACGGTATCCGGCTCTGGGCCTTCGAACCGGTCCTCGGCCGCTGGAGCGTGCGGACCCGTTGCGGCGATCTGTCGATTCCGCTGGACGAGGCATCCGAAGCGCTGCTGCAGGGGGACGGCGACGAGGTGCGGGTACGGGATATCGAGGGATTCCCCGGTACCGTCATGGTCGTCTCCGAGCTCACCCGGGCGCCCCGGGCGCTTTGCCTGTCCTTCGAGTGCGCGCCTGACCGGGTCGGCATGTTGCGGGGGAGTCTCCGGACCCACCGGCCGGTGCTCCAGGCCCTCGGCATCGTGCTCGAGAACGAGAGCCACCGGGCCGAGGCTGAGCGCACCCGTCAGGCGCTCTCTCAGGGCGCGTCCTTTCCGGGCTTCGGCGATCAACCCGCCGACTGCGGCGCACTGCTCGGACATAGCGAAGTGATGTGCCGCTTGCGCGCACGGGTGGCGGAGGCGGTTGACGCCTCCGGGCCGGTGACGCTGATCTGCGGCGAGACCGGTACCGGCGCCGATCAGGTTTCCCGCTTTATCCACGGGCGGGGCATCCGCGCGGCGGGCCCGCATCTGGTGGTGCGCTGCGGTGAACTGGCCGAGAACGAACTGGCGGCCCAACTCGCCGGCGACCGGCAGGATGGTTGGGCCGGTCTGGCCCGGGGCGGCACCCTGTTCTTCGACGAGGTGGCGGACCTGAGCGCGGCGGACCAGATCCTGCTGGCCCGCTGGATCGAAGAAGGCCGCCGGGACCCTCATCTGGTGCTGGCCAGCCGCCGCAAGCCGGAGCTGTTGCAGGAGCGGGGATTCGTCACGCCGGTGCTCCTCGAGCGGATCGTCGAGCGTCCGATCGTGCTGCCGCCGCTGCGGGAGCGTCCCGAGGACATCGTGCCGCTGGCCTGGCACTTCGTGCGGGCGTTCGGCTACGGGGCGCACAAGCACTTCCGCGGGCTCTCCAGTGAACTCTGCGATTCGCTGCGCCAGCATGCCTGGCCGGGCAACATTGCCGAGTTGCGCAGCATGATGCACCAGGCGGTGCTCCACGCGGTCGATTCGATCCTCGACCGGGACGCGACGCCGCTGGCCCGGGCACGGGAAGAACGGCATTCGCCGATGGATCAACTGGTCCATGCACTGAGCTGCCGCTGGCGCGAGGCCAAGAGCATGTTCCAGCTGATGTACTTCGAGCGACTGATGCGCAAGCACAACGACAACTACACCTCGGCCGCCGTCGATGCAGGAATCGCGCGCAAGAACCTGGTGCAGAAAGTCAAGAAGTTCGGCGAAGGTACGCGCCGCACTTGACCCACACGGGCGACAGCCGCCCGACCGGCCCGGTCGATCCCGCGCGGCGCCGGGCGACCCTCGACGAGCAGGAGTTGCGGCCGGGCACCCTGTTCGCCGGCCGCTACAAGATCGTCGAGCGCATCGGCCGTGGGGGCATGGGGCAGGTCTACCGCGCGGTCGATCAATGGTTGTCCCGGGTGGTGGCGCTCAAGGTCATCGCCGATCCGGCGCCGGACAGCGGCGAGTCCTTCGAGCAACGCCCCGAGCTGTTGCTGCACCTCGATCATCCGGCGCTGGTGCGCAACCTGGATCTCGGTGAGGACGCGGGGCAGCCCTATCTGGTCACCGAGTACCTCGAAGGGGAGAGCCTCGCCGAGCGTCTGCGCCGCGAGGGTCCGATGGATTTTGCCGCGGCGTTGTCGGTGGTCGTGCCGGTGCTCTCGGCGCTCGAATACCTTCACGGGCGGGGAGTGACCCACCGGGACATCAAACCCCACAACGTGATGTTGACCGAGGAGGGGGTGCGGGTCGTCGACTACGGCCTGGCCCGGCGCATGGGCATCCCCGACGACGGCGTGTCCGCCGAGGGTACCCGGGAGTACATGGCTCCCGAGGTCGCGGCGGGGCAGGGGGTGGACCACCGGGCCGACCTCTACTCCTGTGCCGCCCTGTGCCACGAGGCGTTGACCGGAGAACCCCCGGCGGGGCCTGAAGGGGTGTCCGAATCGATGCCCGCTTCGGTGCGCCGGGTGTTGCTCCAGGCGCTGTCGCCGGACCCGGGTCATCGATTCCAGAGCGCCGGCAAGATGCAGCAGGCGCTGGAGGCGATCGAACGCCACCCCGATCGATTCAGCCTCCGCCGCAGCGGAGGACATCTGGGCGTCGGCCTCGCCGGGCGCCGGATCCCCGCCAACTTCGGTCAGGTCTGGCTACCCCTGGTGCTGGCCGCGCTGCTGCTGCTGTTCCTGCCGGCGAGTTGGGCCTGGAAGATGCGGGACCGGGCCTGGGGCCTGGAGTTCGAGGGTGCCACCGTGCGGGTGGTCAACGTCTGGGGTCGCCAGCTGGCGACCCTTGCCGGGACGACTCCGGTGACCGACGCCCTGCTCGTCGACCGGGAGGGCTCGCCGACGCTGCTGGTGGCGCGGGGAGCCGAGGGGGGTGGGGCGGCGGCGATCCAGGCCTACAGCATCTCCTGCCTGCGGGAGGCCTGCGCCGGCCGTGGGCTACGACCCCAGGCGCTTCCGCCGGACAGCGAGCCGGTCCGGCTGTTCGCCTTGAAGCAGTCCGGCAAGCAGAACCCGGTGGTCTCGCTCTGGTACAGCACCGCCGAGGATGAATCCGCCATCGTGTTACTGGACCACCCCGGGGACGACCCGGTCCTCGGCGATCTCGACACTCGCCGGGTCTGGGGCCCGGCAGGGCTCGAGATCCAGGCGGCGGCCTTCGAATCCGGCAGTCCCCAGGCACCGGGTGAGCGGCTCTGGGTCGCCGGACGCCACGCCTGCTGGCCCGCCGAGATCTTCGTGGGCGTCCTCGAACTTCCCGCGGTGGATCTCGCTTCCTGGACCCGGATTCCGGGGGACAGCCGAGTGGACGGATTGGAGCTGACCGCCCGGGAAATCGTCCTTCTGGGCAAGGCGGCGCCCCGCAGGATCCGTCGCCCGGGGCGCCGGGATGGGCCGGATTGGAAAGACCATGCGCCGTTCCTTGACCCCCAGGGGACGGCGTGCCAGAATGCCCGATCTTCCGCGCATGTGGGGCTGTAGCTCAGCTGGGAGAGCGCGTGACTGGCAGTCACGAGGTCAGGGGTTCGATCCCCCTCAGCTCCACCATTCGACTCGCGCCTTTGGCGCTCGCTCATGGCAGGCCATCACTCGCGAGTCGAATGCCCTGAGTAAGCTCGCAACGCGAGCGCATCGAAGGGCCCTCCCACCAGCCTCCGCGTTTCCGTCGTTTCGCGTCTTCGCTCCGCCGCATCCCGCCCCCCGGGCAAAGCCCGCCCCGCCGGTTGCTCCCTCTTTTCCCCGACCGCTTTTGTTCCAAGCGCACCTCGGGTTATGATCCCGGCGCAAACCCATGAAGGGGAAAGGAGTTGTCATGCCGGGTAAGTTCGAGTTGAAGAAGAGCAGAGGCGGCCAGTTCATGTTCAACCTCAAGGCGAGCAACGGGCAGGTGATCCTGACCAGCGAGCGCTACAAGACCAAGGCGAGTGCCGAGAACGGCATCAAGTCGGTCAAAAGCAACGCCAAGGACAAGATGTTCGAGCGTCTGACGGCCAAGAACGGCCAGCCCTACTTCCGGCTGAAGGCGGGCAACGGCGAGGTCATCGGGCGCAGTGAGATGTACGCCTCGACCTCGGGCCGCAACAACGGCATCAACTCCGTGATCAAGAACGCCAAGGGCGCCAAGCTCTCCGACCTGACCTGAACCACAGGTAACTGCCGGGGGAGGGTTCAGGCCTTCCCCCGGGTCCTACCTCCCGGCGCTCCCGCCGCGGGGAGCGCGCCTTCCGGCCCCCGGGCCAATCCCACCCGCAATTTCTCCACGACTCCGTAATCCGGACTCCCACAATTACCGGAAAGCGCCCGATTACGGCGCCGTAACCCGATTGTCACCTACCGTCGCGGGTCTCTCCAAGTCCCGAACGGTACATGACTTAGCGATGCGGGTTCGGCGCGCGAAGGGCCCGCCTGCGCGTTGGCACGAAACCGGCAATCCCTAGGGGCGGACCGCGATTCGACACGCAACGAGGAGGAGGTCATGTCGAACATGCTACGGAACGCGGCCGGGGTGTTGTGCGCTGTATGTCTGACGGTCGGCTCGGTGTCGGCCGGAGACATCACGCTGTTATGGAATGCTTCGGCGGATGCCACCAGTTACCGGGCTTACTGGGGCACTCAGCCGGGCAACTACACGAGTAACCAGAACGCTGGGAACTCCCTGCAGACGTCGATCAGTACGCTGCAGGATTGCACCAACTACTACTTCGCCGTGACCGCGTCCAACGCGGCGGGCGAATCCGGATTCTCAAACGAGATCCAGAGCTGGCCGCGGCCGGTCGTGTCCCAGGCGACGCCCTCTTCGGGCGAGCAGGGGCAGACCCTCAACGTGGTGATCACCGGCACCAACTATCAGAACGGAGCCGGTGTGCAGTTCGGCGGGAGTGGGATCACCGTCAACAGCGTCACCCGGAATGCCTGCGGGCAGATCACGGCCAACATCACCATCGCCGGCGGCGCCGCGGCCAACAACCGCAGTGTGACCGTCACGAACCCCAACGGTGTGGCGGGTTCCAGCGGCGGAATCTTCTCCGTCGTCGAACCCTCCGCCGGTGTGCCCGATCCGCCCAGCGGACTCCAGGCACAGTAACAACGCGACACCCCCCGGCCTGAGCCGGCGCTGGGCAATCTTGCCTGGCGCCGGCTCTTTTTCGTTTCCGCCCGGGCGTGACCCGCGCGGCGGCCGGTCCGGTGGTTTCAGGCTAGGCGGCTTCAGCCTTGGCGCGCACCGAGAGCACCGGGCAAGGAGCGTGGCGCAGCACCCGTTCGGTGGTCGAACCGAGCAGGGCGTGAGCCAGGAAGCCGCGACCGTGAGTCGCCATCACGATCAGGTCGACCCCTTCCTCCTCGGCATGGCGCACGATCTCACGATGGGGCGTGCCGGTGAGCATCTGCTCCTGAACCTTGACCTTGCCGCTCAAGGCGCTCGCCAGCTTGACCAGCTCGGCGGAGGCGCGCCGGCGATGGCTCAGCACGATCTCGGCCAGTTGATCCCCCTGGGTCGGGAACTCACCGACCAGGGGAGGCAGCCGGTCGTCGTCGACGTAGAGCAGCAGGATCTCGGCGTCGAACTTCTCCGCCAGCGTCGTCGCGGCGTCGAAGGCCTCCCGGGAGCAGTCGGAGAAATCGGTGGTGAGCAGGATCTTCTTGGGGGTTTTCATGACTGCACCTCCATTCCGGTTCGGTGGAGGGCGGCGGCCCTCCGTGACCGGGCCGCGCGTCTCGCCCCGTCGGCGGGCTTGCCGGAACGGGGGTCGCGCAGATCATGATACTGCGCGGCGGACCGCGCCGGCAGGGGCATAGCCCACCGGAGCGGTCCGATCTGTCGGTGTTTCGAGCCGGGCCCTAGGCCTCGGCTTCGGCGGCGTTGGCTTCCGCCGTGCGCGCGCCCAGTCGCTGGTCGATGATCAGCAGCGCGGAGCCGTCATCGCCGGCCAGGCGCAGCATCTCGACGACCTCCTCGGTGCTGTTCTCTTCC
>CAZBZH010000010.1:6081-7226 GCA_964496265.1 uncultured Acidobacteriota bacterium
GCAGGAAGATCTGGGCGGCGTGGTCCTGTTCCTGGATCGCCTTCTCCATCAATCCGTTGATCGACAGGGTGACCTTCTGTTCGTGAGCCAGGGCCTGCTCGAACAGGGCGAGGAGTCCGTCGAACTTGAACTCCGGCGCGGGGATCGACTGGAACTCCGATTTGACCCCTCGCTCGTCCATGTAGTCGATCAGCTTGGTCGCGTGGGCCAGCTCCTCATCCCACTGGCGGCGGAGCCAGTGAGCGGCACCGTTCAGGCTGCGGGCCGAGCACTCGGTCGACATCGCCAGATAAAGGTAGGCGGAGGAGATCTCGTTCTTGATCTGTTCGTTGATCGCTTCGCAGAGCCGCGGCGAAAGCTGAGGCATGGTCTTTTTTCTCCGTGTGCGCGTGTTCCCGTCGGGGACGTCCCGACCCCGGGAGGATAGACAGGCCCGCCAGCCGGGGCAATGGCCCGGGGTCGGAAGGCTTGCAAACCCCGGTGGTTGTACTATCTTAGATACTGTTTTTGGTTAGTCAAAAAGCGGTTGACGCCGGAGGATAGAGCGAACATGGTCGATCCGGTCTGGGCACTGGCGGTCGCCGGAGGCATGGCGTTGCTCGCCATCCTGGCCTTGTGGCCGGGGCGGGGCGCCCTCGCCTCCCTGGGCCGGCGCCTGCGCCTCAACGAACGGGTCATGGTCGAGGACGCCCTGAAGCATCTCCACGATTGCGAGTACCGGGGGCATCCGGCCACGATGAACAGCCTCTCCGGCGCACTGGAGATCCACGGCCGCCGGGCCGGGGAACTGCTCTCGCGCCTCGAGCGAATGGCGCTCGCCTCGGGGTCCGGGGGGGTGTACAGCCTGACCGACGAGGGGCGGGCCTACGCCCGTCGCATCATTCGCAGCCATCGACTGTGGGAGCGCTACTTCTCCGACGAGACCGGCCTGCCGCCGTCGCTCTGGCACAAGGAGGCCGAGCGGCGCGAGCACGACACCACTCCCCGGGAGGCGGACGCCATGGCGGCCCGCATGGGGCATCCCCGCTACGACCCCCACGGCGACCCGATCCCCACCGCGAGCGGCGAACTGGCGCCCCGCCGGGGCGTGCCGCTGACCGACTACGACGGAGACGGCCTGGCCGAGGTGGTCCACGTCGAGGACG
>CAZBZH010000010.1:7240-21257 GCA_964496265.1 uncultured Acidobacteriota bacterium
TGACCTCCCTCGGCCTGCACCCGGGCCAGACGTTGCGCATGCTCGACAGCACCGGCCGCTACATCCGGCTGGACGCCGGCGGTCGCTTGCTCGAACTGACGCCGGTGCTGGCGGCCAACCTCTGGGTGGTCCAGGGGGCCGGTGAAGCGGAGTCGGTTCCCAGCGATCGCCTGTCCGAACTCGAGGGTGGCGAGACCGCCCGGGTCGTCGGCCTGGCCGCTGCTTGCCGGGCCATCGAGCGCCGGCGGCTGCTCGATCTCGGCTTCGTGCCGGGCACCGTCGTCGAGCGTGAGTTGACCGGGCCCGGCGGCGACCCGATCGCCTTCCGGGTACGGGGAGCATTGATCGCCCTGCGTCAAGCCCAGGCGGATATGGTCCGCATCGAGCGGAGGGTGGCGTGAGCGCACCGAGCCCCGAGAACTGCGCGGCCTGTCCCGCTCACAACCGGGCGCACCTGGTGCGACTCGGCGTCGAGATGGAGAGCTGGGATTACGTCGTGGCCCTGGCCGGCAATCCCAACACCGGCAAGAGCACTGTGTTCAACGCCCTGACCGGGTTACGTCAGCACACCGGCAACTGGCCGGGGAAGACGGTCTCCCGCGCCGAGGGTGGATTCGAGTACGGCGACTCCCGCTACAAGCTGATCGACCTGCCCGGCACCTACTCGCTGCTCTCCTCGTCCTACGACGAGGAGATCGCCCGGGACTTCATCCTGTTCGGCAGTCCCGACGTGACGGTGATCGTCGTCGACGCCACCCGGCTCGAACGGAACCTCAATCTGGCGCTTCAGGTGCTGGAGATCACCGACCGGGCGGTGGTGTGCCTCAACCTGATGGACGAGGCCCGGCGGCACGGCATCGAGATCGATGTCCGCGGCCTGTCCCGGGAACTCGGCGTGCCGGTGGTGGCCACGTCGGCCCGTTTCGGCCAGGGGCTTCAGGAGCTGAATCAGGCGATCGCCCAGGTGGCCTCCGGTGAGTTCGTCTGCCGCCCCCGGCGGGTCGGCGGCCGGCCGCGTGCGCTACGCCGCGCCGTGGAGCGTCTGTCGGAGCTGGTCGCGGTGGCGGCTCCCGGGCTGCCCAACGCCCAGTGGATCGCGCTCCGCTTGCTGGACGGAGACGAACGGATCGTCGAGGCGGTTCGGGGCGGCGAGCTGTCCGGGCTACGTCCGGCGGATTCCGCGGAAAGCGCGGCGGAGGTCCCCGGCGAAGCCGCCGGCACCTTGCTCGACGAGGCTTCGCGGTTGCGCTGGCAGATCGGCTCCGGGTCGCACCAGGCGCTGGTCGAGACGATCTACGCCGAGGCCGCGCGGATTGCCGACCGGGTCTGTGCCCGGGAGGGACGCACCCGGGCGCTGCATTTCGAGCAGATGATCGACCGGCTGATCACCAGCCGCATCTTCGGCTTCCCGCTGATGTTGATGATGCTCGCCGTCGTCTTCTGGGCCACCATCGCCGGGGCCAATGTGCCGTCGAGCATGCTGGCCACCCTGCTGCTCGACACGATCCACCCGTTCCTCAAGGGGCTCTCCGCCTCCGCCGGTTTGCCCTGGTGGCTCGACGGGTTGTTGCTCGACGGGATCTACCTGGGCACCGCCTGGGTCATCGCGGTGATGTTGCCGCCGATGGCGATCTTCTTTCCGATCTTCACCCTGCTGGAGGATCTCGGTTATCTACCCCGGGTCGCCTTCAACCTGGACAAGATGTTCCAGCGGGTCGGCGCCCACGGCCGTCAGGCGTTGACCATGGCCATGGGCTTCGGCTGCAACGCCGCCGGGGTGGTGGCGACCCGGATCATCGACAGCCCCCGGGAACGGTTGATCGCGATCATCACCAACAACTTCGCCCTGTGCAACGGCCGCTGGCCGACCCAGATCATGATCGCCACGATCTTCATCGGGTCGCTGGCACCTCCGTACCTGGCCGGCTTCGTCTCGGCCGCGGCGGTGGTCTCGGTCGCCGTGCTGGGCATCCTGCTGACCTTCCTGGTGTCCTGGGGGCTTTCGCGCACGGTGCTGCGGGGCGAGGTGTCGACCTTCAGCCTCGAGCTGCCTCCGTACCGGCCGCCGCGCTTGCTGCAGACCCTCTACACCTCGCTGATCGATCGCACCCTGATCGTGCTGGGCCGGGCCGTCCTGTTCGCGATTCCCGCGGGTGCGCTGATCTGGACGCTCTCCAACGTGCACGCCGGAGACGCATCCCTGGCCCAGCATCTGGTCCAGGCGCTCGATCCCTTCGGCATGTTGATCGGACTCAGCGGCGTGATCCTGGTGGCCTACGTGTTGGCGATTCCGGCCAACGAGATCGTGATCCCCACGGTGTTGATGCTCACGGTCCTGACCTCGGGCATGAGCGAGGTGGGCGAAGGCGCCGGGGTGATGTTCGAGCTCGACAGCGTCAGCGCCATGGGAGGCGTGCTGCGGGACGGCGGCTGGACGCTGCTGATGGGCGTCAACCTGATGCTGTTCAGCCTGGTGCACAACCCCTGCTCGACGACCATCTACACCATCTGGAAGGAGACCCGTAGCGCTCGCTGGACCGCGGTCTCGGCGCTGTTGCCCCTGGTGATGGGATTCGTCCTCTGCTTCCTGGTGGCCCAGGTCTGGCGCATCGTCGCCGGCTGATACGGCTCTCCAGACCTCTCCCGATTGGAGAGTAAACGAGTCCGCTATCGGATCTCTCACGGCTGCTACAGTCTTGTTGAGGAGGTGATCCGATGAAGAAGATCCTGGCTGCCACGTTCATCACGGTCGCGACGGCGCTGATCGTCGCTCAATGCGTCGTCCCTCATCAGACCGCGGTCGCCGCCGACACCGACGCGGGTCAAACGGCCTTCATCGACGCCAAGTGCAACCTCTGCCACGCCGTGTCCTCGGCGGGCATCGAGGCCAAGATGAAGGGAAAGATGACCGGTCCGGACCTCAAGGGGCTCGCCGCCAAGTATGAAGAGGGCTGGCTCGAGCAGTACCTGCGGAAAGAGGCCGCCCTCGACGGCAAGAAGCACGTCAAGGCCTTCCAGGGCAAGGAAGACGAGCTGCAGAAGATCGTCACCTGGCTCGAAGCACAGCAGTAGGCGCCACTTCGAAAGCGCGCCACTCCGGCAAAAACGAACCGGATCGGTCCACTCGCGGCCTTGTTTCGCGCACCCCATTGGTGTTTCTATCTCCCTCGGATACCGCTCATCGCAACGGTCCTAGCGGAAGGGGGAAACCATGGGACACCGCGCGTTCGCCATGTGGATCGGCCTCGTTGTAACCTTGTGCATCCCGGTGGCTGCCGAAGGGGAGTACGCGGGGGACGAGACCTGCGTCGCCTGTCACGACACGCTCACCGAAAGCTGGATTCATACGGGACATGGTTCAGCCTCGGGGTTCGCCGAGGCGGGCTGTGAGTCCTGCCACGGCTCGGCGGCCAAGCACATCGAATCGGGGGGAGATCTCGACTCGATCATTCGCTTCGGCCTGTTGACCCCCCGCGAATCGTCACAGATCTGTCTCGATTGTCACAACCGGACCGAGTCCCAGTTCGATGCTTCCCACGGCATCCACTCGCTGAACGACGTGGCCTGCACGTCGTGCCACAACCCGCACTCGACGGCGCCCCAGGGACTGGCGCGGACGGGGAGTGAGTTGTGCGGTTCGTGCCACCAGCAGGTGATGGCCCAGTTCGAGCTGCCGCGTGCCCACCCGATGGGAGACGGCGGCAACGAATGTTCCGGTTGCCACAATCCCCACGCCACGGCCACCCTGAGGGTCGAGAAGAGTCTCTACGAGAGCTGCACCAACTGTCACTTCGAGAAGGCCGGACCGTTCCTCTTCGGGCACGACACGATGTTCGTCGACGGCTGCGCCGGTTGTCATGAGGTTCACGGTTCCCCCAACCGTCACCTGCTCAAGCACGAGCCCCAGGTCAACCTCTGCTACCAGTGCCATAGCGCCAGCGTCACGCCCGGTTGGCACAGCACGCCCCGGTTCCTCAACGAGAAATGCACCGCGTGTCACAGCGCCATCCACGGCTCGAACACCAGCCCGTACTTCCTGGAGGAGTAGCGATGAGACTACGTGATCTTTCGTTCGCCGTATTCGCGCTTTCGCTGTTCCTCGTGTGGGCCGACCTGCCGGTTCGCGCCGATGAGGACGACCCGGAACTGACCGGTTCGGTCGAGGTGCTCTACCGCAGCGTCTCCCAGGACGGTAGCCGCAACAAGTACGAGGAAGACTTCGACGGGCTGGAGAGCGGCGGCCGGTTGTCCAACCTGACCCTCGACTGGGCCTCCGCCGGGGACCAGGTGCTGGACTATGCCACCCTCGAGTTGAACAACCTGGGGGGCGATCCCTACGAGCGCTCCTCCTTCCGCCTGGGCCGGCGCAACGCGTTCGATCTGCGGATCAACCACACCTCGCAGGTCTACCTCTACGACCTGTTCGAGTTGGTCCCCGACGAGGACGGGGCGCTGTTCGACAGCACCCGCACCCGGACCACGGTGGATTTCAAGGTGCGCGCCAGCGAGCATGTGAATCTGTTCTTCAACTTCGAGCAGGGGCAGCGTCGCGGTCGCTCCCTGTTCATGAAGGACATCTCACGGGACATCTTCCGGCTCGAGACGCCGCTGGATCAGGACACCGAGCGCTACACCCTCGGCGCCAACGTCCGAATCGGCTCGGCGGATCTGGTGTTGCGCCACTCCCTGCGCCGCTTCGAGAACGAGTTCAACAATCTGGCCGAGGGGCAGGAGGGGCTCGAGGAGACGAGCTTCCTGCGCCACTACGACTGGCGGCAGTTCGACGACTCGACGACCCCGCTGACCAGCGCCCGGCTCAGCGTGCCCCTCTCCGACCGGGTACGCCTGACCGCGTCGGTTCAGGGAACCTTCCTCGAGGATGAGACCCTGGACAGCAACATCGAGGTGGAGCAACTGGGAATCGGGTTCAATGGCCTACCCTTCGGCGGTAGCTGCAGCATCAGCGGGGCGACCTGCGCTTCGGATGCGGACTGCACCGGCGGTACCGGAGATGTTTGCCAGGCCCTGACCGGAAACAGCACCGCGCGGCTGAGCGGCGACACGACCCTCGTGGACCTGGACCTCGCCGTGCGCATTACCGACCGGGTCAACCTGTTGCTGGACTACCGCAGTCTGGAGCGGGACCTGACCGGACTGGCCCGCCGTGACCTGGACGGCGACGGCGTGATCGAGGACGTGGACGGCGACGGTACCCCGGGCACCACCACGATGCTCGACTTCGAGAACAGCAGCGTGACCGCCACCCTGGAGTTCATTCCGGTGGAGCGCACCCGCATTCGCATCGGCGTGCGCGAGGCGGACCGTGAGCTGACCCGCGACGGATTCGGTGGATTGCGCGACGTGGATTTCGAGTCCGATGGGGACCAGACCCTGGTGTTCGGCGTCACCAGCCGGCTCTCCGACTGGTGCCGGGTCAGCGTGGACTACGAGGACGGCGAGTTCACCCAGCCCTTCAACGCCGTCGCACCCCGGGAATCGGAGCGGCTGCGGGGCCGGGCCACCTTCCAGCCGGCCGACGGGATGCGCCTCGACCTGTCCTTCCTCGACTTCGAGACCCGTAACGCCGCGCCGGACATCCGCAACCCGGGCAGCAACTGGGACGCGTTGTCCGACGGCACCAACTGGTCCGTCGGCTGGTCGCACCAGGCCAACGAGAAGGTGCAGTACATGCTGCGCTATGCCGAGCAGGACATCCGCAGCGACGTCGCGGTGCTGTTCGATACCGCCGGGTTCTTCGGTGTGGAGCCGGGGCGCTCGATCTTCGACAACCGCAACGACCAGATCTTGGCGCAGATGAACTTCCGCAGCGGGGAGTCCTGGCGGGGCTTCCTGCGAGGCAGCTTCACCGAATCCGACGGCAACAACCCGCTGATCGGCGACGTCAACGGCCTGGTCAACGACCTGGTGATCGGCCAGAAGTACGAGGACGTCGAGTTCGGGATGGACTACCATCTGCCGAGCGGTATCTACCTCGGGGCGAGCGTTCGCGGCTTCGACTACGGGGATAACAACGGCCTTCTGGACTACAGCGGCGAGATCCTGACCGTACGCGGAGGCACTCGCTTCTGATACGAGGTTCGATGGACTGGCAGCGTCGATACGGAGACAAGGTCCGGGACGCCGCCGGCGCCATCCTGGCTATCGAGCCCGGCCGCCGGATCCTGATCGGGTCCGGCGCCGCCGAGCCGGGGACCCTGGTCGAGGCGATGGTCGAACACGGCCGCCATCTGGCGGACAACGACATCGTCCACCTGATGACTCTGGGCCCGGCGCCCTACTGCGCTCCGGGCACCGAGGACCGCTTCCGGCATACGGCGTTCTTCATCGGGCAGAACGTGCGAGAAGCGGTGGCCGAGGGCCGGGCCGACTTCATGCCGGTGTTTCTCTCCGAGATCCCCCGGCTGATCCGCTCCCGGCGGGTCGGGATCGACGTGGCGTTGATCCAGGTCAGCCCGCCCGACGCCCACGGCTACGTCAGCCTGGGTGTCTCGGTGGACATCGTGCGCGCCGCCGTGGACACGGCGGACCTGATCCTCGCCGAGGTCAACCCCCGGATGCCGCGGACGCTCGGGGACTCCTTTCTCCACGTCGATCAGATTCGCTACCTGGTCCCGGTGGATAAGCCGCTTCCCGAGGTGCTGCCCGCCGGCGACGAGACCTCCGAGGAGATCGGCCGCCAGGTCGCCGGCCTGATTCCCGACGGCGCCACCCTGCAGATGGGCATCGGCAAGATCCCCGACGCGGTGCTGCGGGCCCTGAGCGGGCGGAACGACCTGGGCGTCCATACCGAGATGTTCTCCGACGGGGTCGTCGACCTGATCGAGCAGGGGGTGATCACCGGCAGGAAGAAGACCCTGCTTCCGGGCAAGGTGGTCAGCTCTTTCGTCATGGGGACCGAGCGCTTGTACGAGAAGGTCCACGATCACCCGATGATCGAGATGCGCTCCACGGGCTTCACCAACGATCCCCAGGTGATCGCCCGCAACGAACGGATGATGGCGATCAACTCGGCGTTGGCCGTGGACCTGACCGGACAGGTTGCCGCCGACACCCTGGCGGGGCGTTTCTTCTCGGGCATCGGCGGCCAGGTCGATTTCGTCCGTGGGGCGGCCCGCAGTGTCGACGGCAAGGCGATCATCGCGCTGCCCTCGACGGCGAAGCGGGGCACGGTCAGCCGGATCCAGGCCACCTTCGAGCCGGGCGCCGGGGTGGTCACCAGCCGGGGGGACGTGCACTACGTGGTCACCGAGTTCGGCGTCGCCGATCTGTGGGGCAAGTCGATCCGCGAGCGTGCTCTGGCCCTGACCGAGATCGCCCATCCCGATTTCCGCGGCGAGCTGATGGATGCGGCCAAGGCCCGGCGCTACGTCTTTCCCGACCAGCCGGTGCCCCGGGTGGCCTACCCCTGGAGTGAGTCCCGCCGGCTCGAGCTGGAGTCGGGGGAGGAGGTGTTGCTCCGGCCGCTGCGCCAGACCGACCAGGAGCCGCTGCAGGAGATGTTATACCGGCTGTCCGACGAGACGATCTACCGGCGCTTCCTGGCCCACAAGCGGGTCCATCCGCGGCGGGATATGGAGAAGCTGGTCGACCTGGATTTCGAGCAGAACATGGCGCTCCTGGCCGTCCGCGAGCAGGGCGACCGGGAGGAGATCCTCGGCATGTGCCGCTACGACGTCGATCCGGCGACCCGGATGGCCGACATCGCCTTCATCGTCGACGATCGTTGGCAGGGCAAGGGGCTCGGCACGGCGCTGATGTCCAGGATGGCCGAGATCGCCCGCTCCAGGGGGCTGCGCGGCTTCACCGCCGACGTGCTGGCGAGTAACAAGCCGATGATTCAGGTGTTCCAGAACTCCGGCCTCGAGGTGTCGACCTCTCGGGAACAGGGGTCGGTGCACCTGAAGCTTCGTTTCAAGCTGGCGCCCGAGCGCCGCCCGCGGGGCTGGGCCTAATCGGTCCCGGCACGGGAGCGTTCAACCGTTTCCGCCGCGCAGGGCAGGCGAACGGTGACCGAGGTGCCCTTGCCCGGGGCGCTGGACAGCTCGATGCTCCCCTCGTGGTCCCGCACGATGCGCTCGGCGATGGCCAGCCCCAGGCCGCTGCCGAGGGGCTTGGTGCTGAAGAAGGGCTCCAGCGCCCGGCCCATGGTCTCGTCGTCCATGCCGGCCCCGTCGTCACGGACGACCACCCGGCAGGCCTCGCCGTCGTCGGCCAGTTCGACCCGCACCGCTCCGCCGGGGCCCACCGCCTGGCAGGCGTTGATCAGCAGGTTGGAGAACAGGTCGCGCAAGAGTCCTCCGTCACCGCGAACCACCGGGCAGTCTCCAGCGATCTCCAGGGTGATGCCCGCGTGATCGGGATCGCTGCGCAGCAGCCCCGCGATATCGTCGAGCAGCGCCCGTAGTTCCAGGGGGACCGGTCGCGGAGGTTGCGGCCGGGCGTAGAGCAGCAGATCGCGAACCCGGCGATCCAGGTTGCCCAGCCGCTCGAGGATGCTGGCCAGCACCTCCCGGTCGGGGCTGTCCGCGGGCATGCGCCCCGACAGAATCCGCAGCGCGCCGCCCATGCCGGCCAGCAGGTTCTTCACCTCGTGGGCGACCACCGCGGCCATCTTGCCGATCTCGGTCAGGCCGCTCTGGCGCCGCAGGGTCTCCTGAGCCTCCTTGCGCTCGGTGATGTCGCTGCGGATCGCCATGTACTGGTACGGCTTGCCGTCGGCGCCCGGAAACGGGACGATGGTCGTGTCGACCCAGTAGAGGCTGCCGTCCTTGGCCCGGTTGCACAGTTCGCCCCGCCAGATGTCCCCCCCTTCGATGGTGCGCCACATCTCCCGGAACAGCGCCGGGGGGTGGTGCCCGGAGTTGATCACCCGGTGGGTCTTCCCCAGCAGCTCCTGGCTGGTGTAGCCGCTGATGTTGCAGAACTGCTGGTTGACGTGGGTGATCACGCCGTGATGGTCGGTGATGGCGACGATGGCCGATTGATCCAGGGCGAAGGCGATGTCCTGCTGGGCGAACAGCGCCCGGGAGCGCTCCGCGTCGTCGCGCAGGTCCTCTCCGAGGATCAGTAGGCCGTTGCCCGCGGCGCCCGGATCGCCGAGCACCGAGACCAGCCAGCTGAAGTCCCGGCGAGTTCCATCGGAGGCGAACAGCGGACAGTGATAGCGCTTGCCCGGTTCGCCTCCGCCGGCGAGCACGCCGCCCAGGATGCCCCGAGCGTCGTCGCGGCATTCCGCGGGCACGAAGCCCTCGATCCAGTGGCGCCCCTGGGCGCGGGACGGCTCCACAGCGAAGAACTCCGCGGCGGCGCGGTTGATCCACTCGACCCGCAACTCGGCGTCGAGGGCCACGGCGATCAGCTCCGTGCGGTCGAAGTAGCTCATCGGGCCGGCTGGCGTGTCCACAGGTACCTCCGCGGGCATCGTACCAGCCCGGGAGGCCGCCGGATCCGGCCCGGCCGGCCGCGAGCGGGGTGATATAACGACCCCATGACCTCTCCGACCGTCCTCGTGGTCGAGGATGAAAAGCTGCTGCGCTGGTCCCTGCGCGAAGCCCTCTCCGACGAGGGCTACGACGTGCTGGAGGCAGCCGACGGCCGGGAGGCCCGGCAGCATCTGAGTGAGGGCGGCGTGGATCTGGTGCTGCTCGACATGCGCCTGCCCGACGCCGACGGGCTGTCGATCCTCAAGGACATCAAGGAGCAGGACCCGGACATCGTGGTCATCCTGATGACCGCCTACTCCAGCATCGAGACCGCGGTCCAGGCGATCAAGGCCGGAGCCTTCGACTACGCCGACAAGCCCTTCGACATGGACCACATGATGGTGCTGGTCGGCAAAGCGCTGGAGACCACCCGGCTACGCCGGGAGGTGCGGGCGCTGCGAGCTCGAGAGTCGGAGCCCTACGCCTTCGATGCGATCATCGGCGAGTCGCCGGCGATGGTCTCGATCAAGCGGCTGCTGCGCAAGGTCGCGGCGAGCCCGGCGACCACCGTGTTGCTCACCGGCGAGAGCGGTACCGGCAAGGACCTGGCGGCCAAGGTCATCCACTACAACTCCGACCGGGCCGGGGGCCCGTTCATGAACGTGACCTGTTCGGCGCTGACCGAAACCTTGCTCGAGAGCGAGCTGTTCGGCCACGAGCAGGGGGCGTTCACCGATGCCAAGAAGCGAAAGCAGGGGCTGTTCGAACTGGCGCACCAGGGGACGGTCTACCTGGACGAGGTCGGCGAGATTCCCCAGAGCCTGCAGGTCAAGCTGCTGCGCTTCCTCGAGGAACGCTCCTTCCGCCGGGTGGGGGGCACCAGCGATCTGACCGTCGATGTGCGGATCGTCGCCGCGACCAACCGCAACCTGGACCAGGCGGTCGAGGCGGGGCAGTTCCGCGAGGACCTCTACTACCGGTTGAGCGTGATGCCGGTACGGATGCCGCCGATGCGGGAACGGGGAGCGGACGTGTTGCTGCTGGCCCAGCACTACGTCGACCGCTTCAACCGGGAGTTTCGCCGCGAGGTTCAGCGCATCGAGCCCGAGGCCGCCGAGCGGCTCAGCGCCCAGCGCTGGCCCGGCAACGTGCGTGAACTGAAGAATGCCGTCGAGCGGGCGATGCTGCTGGCGGAAGGGCAGACCCTCTCCGCCGAGGACTTCCTGATCCTGGCCCCCTCGATGGATGCCGGCTTCCGTCTGCCGCCCGCCGGGATCGACTTCGAGGAGCTGGAGAAGCAACTGGTCGTCCAGGCGCTGCAACGTTCCGGGGGCAACCAGACCCGAGCGGCGAAATTGCTGGGCATGAACCGGGACCAGATCCGCTACCGGATCGAGAAGTTCGACCTGACCTCCTGAGGCCCCTGCCGGGTGCCGTCAGCGGTTGGGGAATAGTCCCCAGCGGTTGGGGAATATTCCCCACTCAAACGCCTTGGAGCGTCGCCTTGTCCACTTTGCGGAGGGAAACGACGCCGCTTTTTTGGCATTGTCATTGCTCCTATTCTGTATTGGAGATCGTCAGGTTCTGGTTCTCCAGTAAGGAGGGAGCCCATGGCACTCAAGATCACGCAAGCCGCCGATTACGCGATCCGGAGCATGCTCTACATCGCATCGCTTCCCGAAGACCGGCCGATCCTGAAGAACGAGGTCGCTGAGTCTCAGGACATTCCCCGGAGCTTCACGGCCAAGATCTTGCGGGTGCTGGTCCACGCCGGGCTGCTCAAGTCCACCCGCGGGGTCAAGGGGGGCTTCACCCTGGCTCGTCCCGCCAGCGAGATCAACATGCTGGAGATCGTCGAGGCGACCGACGGGCCGATCCGCCTGGCGGCCTGTGCGATTCAGGCCGGCGACTGCGAGCAGGCCTCCAACTGTCCGTCTCAAGCGGTCTGGAACACGGTTCAGGAGCAGATCACCGCGACCCTTCGGGGTGCGAACCTCGAGGATCTGGTCTCCGCGCCCCGCAGGCATGGGCGGGTGAACTTCGTCAGCCCGCCGGTTGCCAAGAACGGAACGTTGAGCATCGGGGAACCTCCGACCGCGAAACCGCCGGTCGAGCAGACCTGAACGGTCGGCGAGCCCAGGAACGGTTCGGGGGGACTCGGGCTATAATCGACGGCAGGAGGTGCCGCATGAAACCGTCCCGGTCCCATCGAGCCCGCGACCCCCGTGCATCAAGGTTCCTCGCTACCCTTGCCGACGCGTTGGCCCCAGGGGAGAGCCCGGTCGCGTCGGGCTCGGAGGATCTCGCCACCGTCGCGGCCCGATTGGCGCCGGTGCTCGAAGCCGCCGGCGCCGATCCGCAACAACTCGACGTCCTGCTCGAGACCGTCGAGGATCTGCTCGACGAGCTGGAGGGCGCTGCGGGGAGCACTCCGGGGGTGAACCCGCCGCCGCTGCCCCGGCCCTGCGATCCGCACTTCTTCGGCTGATCCTCGTCGCGACCTCTTCGCGTGTATCGCGTCAGGAACCCTGCTTCGACGCCGCGCCGGTGTCCCGCCCTTTCACATGGGTTTCGAAGAAGCCGAGCATCCTGCCGTAGAGCCGCTTGCTGACCAGCGGATCGGGCACGATGTGCGTAAACCCCGAGAGCGGCAGGAACTCGAAGGGCTTGCCGGCTCGGAACAGGGCGTTGGCCATTTTGAGCGCGTGGGTGAACAGCACGTTGTCGTCGGAGGTGCCGTGGATGATCAAGAGCGGCCGTTCCAGCTGCCCGGCGTAGGTCAGCACGTTGGCGGCGCGATAGCCCTCCACGTTCTCCTGGGGTAGCCCCATGTAGCGCTCGGTGTAGTGGGTGTCGTAGTCGGCCCAGTCGGTGACCGGTGCGCCGGCGACCCCGGCGTGGAACACATCGGGTCGCCGCATCGCGGCCATGGCCGAGAAGTATCCGCCGAAGGACCAGCCGTAGATGCCGACCCGTTCCATGTCCAGATTGGCGCAGCGCTTCCCGAGTTCGAGCACCGCATCGGCCTGATCCTGCAGCGGCAACCCGATCAGGTCGTGTTTGACCGCCCGCTGCCAGGCCCGGTTGCGGTTGGGCGTGCCCCGGCCGTCGATGCTGACCACCACGTAGCCGTGGTCGGCGATCCACTGATCCAGGTAGTAGCGGCTGCGGTACTGCTGGACCATCACCGAGGTCGGGCCGCCGTAGACATGGACGATCACCGGGTAGGTCTTCTGCGGGTCGTAGGAGCGGGGCACGATGGTGACCACCGGCATGCTGCGCTCCCTGGGGCCCACCCGGGAGAAGTTGGTCGTGCGTTCCATCTCTTCGGCGAAGGACGGGATCTCGGCCTTCGACGGGACCTCCGCCAGTTCCTCGCCGTCCACGTTGCGGATGATGAAGCGAGTGCCCTGCATGCTGCGGGACTGCTGTACGAAGACGTCGTCACTGGCGCCGAAGTAGGCGCTGTGCACCCCCGAGCCCCGGGTCAGCCGCAGCGGCTCCGGGCCGTCGGTGCGGATCGAGAAGCGGTGCAGGTGCGCCTGGGTCGGATCGGGGCTGGCCGAGACGTAGACCAGCCCCCGGTCCTCGTCGAGGTGGTGCAGGCTGCGGTAGCCCGGGTGCAGCGGGGTGATCGAGTGCCGCAGCATGCCGTTGCGGTTGCGGATTTCGAACTGCCGGTAGCCTTCCCGTTCGGTGGTCCAGAGAAAACCGCTCCCCCTGGCGAACCAGCGGGGCATGCTCTGGTCCAGGTCGACCCAGGCCTCGTCGGTCTCGGCGTGAATCACCCGTGCCTTGGCGCTGGGCCCGTGCACCGCCAGCAACAGCTCTTCGGTCTGGCGCCGGTTCTGAACCAGCAGCGTCAGCGGCGCGCCCTCGCTCCAGTTGACCGTGGCCAGGTAGGGGTAGGTCTTGCGGTCCCACTCGATCCAGCGGGTGGCGCCCCCGGTTGCGGGGACGATTCCGAGTTGCACCTGGGCGTTGGCCTTGCCGGCCCGGGGATAGGGACGCACGTCCGGCGCCTTCTCCGGGTGGGTCGGGTCGGAGATGTTGAGGGTTTCCATGCCGCGGGTGCGGGTCTTCTGGTAGACCAGCTCACGGGAGTCGGGAGACCACCAGAAGCCCCGGTAGCGGGACATCTCCTCCTGGGCCACGAACTCGGCCAGACCGTTGATCGTCTCGGCGTCGGCGTCGTCGGTCAGCCGGCGCACTTCGCCCGAGGCGACGGTGATCACGTAGAGATCTCCCCGGTGGACGAAGGCGATCTTCTTGCCGTCGGGGGACAGCCGGGGATCCTCGGCGGGAGTCGGCAGCTTCAGTTCCCGGAACTCCCCGTTCCTGCGGGTCACCAGGAACACCCGGCCCGAGAGGGGCACCAGCAGGGTCTCGCCGTCGGGGGCCAGTTCGAAGGAGGTGATGCCCCGGGAGACCATGCGCATCCGCTCCCGGCGGGCCCGCTCCTCGGCGGTCATCGTCCGGCTTCCTCCGCCGAGCAGCGCCTCGGCGGTCAGCAGTTCGCGCTCCTTGCCGCTGGCCACGTCGATCTCGTAGAGCCGGTTCTCGAAGCTGCGTCC
>CAZBZH010000011.1:0-20837 GCA_964496265.1 uncultured Acidobacteriota bacterium
TGCGGGTGAACGTGCCCTCACCGTCGTGGACCATGGCCACGGTGGGCTTCTCCAGCAGCGAATCGGCGCCGGGGAAGGTTCTCAGGAACTCCTCGAAACCGTTGGCCGCCAGCAGGTCCAGGTCGCCGTCGTTCTCCAGGTCGGTGAACTCGACCCCCCAGCCCCAGTAGGTGTCCCAGGCACCGCGAACGAAGGCCTCGTCGGTGAAGCGCAGCACGCCGGTCTCGTTCCACTGGCTGACGTAGAGCACGTTGCCCTGGTCGGTGCCGAACAGGAAGTCCGGGTCGGTGATGTTGGTCGAGTACATGTCGAGGTCACCGTCGTTATCGAAGTCCGCGGCGGCCACGCCCATGTCGTTGCCCCGATGGTCCGCCTGCACCTGGCGGCTGACCCGCAGGAATTTGCCGCCGTAGTTGGCGTAGAACTCATCGTTGGTGTGGTCGACGGCGACGTGGAGATCGGGATAGCCGTTCTCATCGAAGTCGGCGAAGATCGCGGTGAAGCTGTCCCGGGCGAGGAAGCCGAGCCCGGACTCCTCGGTCACGTCCTCGAAGCGTAGGCCGCCGAGGTTGCGGAACAACAGGTTGTAGCCGGGAAACTCCGGCCGGCCACGGCCCGCCTCGGCGCCCCAGTTGGTGATGTACAGATCGAGCAGGCCGTCCCGGTCGTAGTCCGCGGCGGCGATCCCGCAGCGCAGCCAGCCCGGGGTGGCGATGCCGGAGCCGTCGGTCGCATCGGTGAAGGTGCCGTCCCCGTCGTTGCGCAGCAGACGGGTCCCGATGTGGGTGTCGTCCTCGTCGTTGACCACCAGCAGATCGAGGTCGCCGTCATCGTCGAGGTCGACGAACTGGGCGGTGCGGGACAGCCCGTTGATGCAGGCCAGCGCCTCGCCCCCCGCCTCGGCGGTGACATCGGTGAAGCCGGCGCGGCCCCGGTCGAGATCGTTGCGGTAAAGCACGTTGGCGTGACCCAGCTGGCCGAGCAGATAGATGTCCAGGTCGCCGTCGTTGTCGTAGTCGCCGACGGCAGCGCCGTTGCCCATGTTGCGCTGCATGATGTCGAGGATCTCGGACCCGGTCCATTGCTCGCCGGGGGCCCAGTCGAAGGAGAGCCCTGCCGCCTCGGTCACGTCGGTGAAGCGAATCTCCGAGACCGGCGTCTGGGCCGGGCGTTTCCCGGGCCGCTGCGCCAGTTTGGCGGCGAAGGCCGGCGTGAGAGCGGCCAGGCAGAAGCAAACCAGGGTCAGGCAAAGCCCCGTGAAGCGACCTCGATGCATCGGACGTACCCCCTCGAATCGGCGGCGACAGGCCGCCTCGGTCAGGCAATATACGCCGATCCCGGCCGACTGGGGCGTGCTACGGTACGAAGCGATGAAAGCCGCCATTCCCGCCCTGTTCACCCTGCTGCTGCTGCTCAGCGGCTGCCTGGCCCCCGCCGAGAGTCCGGGGGAGGAGGCACCGAAGACCGCCGATCCGACGGGAGCGGCGAACAGCACCGGACCTGGTTGGACACGTGTCGAGCCGACGCTGCCGATCCCCGACGACCGCAAGCTGCGGGCCGGGTTCCTGATCGTCGACGGCGTCTACAACACCGAGCTGACCGCCCCCTACGACATCCTGCAGCACACGATCTTCCACACCGAACCGGGGATCGAGGTCTTCACCGTCTCTCCCGACGGCGAACCGGTCACCACCTTCGAGGGGCTGCGGGTCGACGCCCACTACAGTTTTGCCGACGCTCCGGAGATCGACATCCTGATCGTGCCCAGCGCTGAGGGAAGCATGGATGCCGACCTGAAGGACGAGGCGATGATGTCGTGGGTCGCCGATGTGGGAGGCCGGGCGCGCTACGTGATGTCCCTCTGCGACGGGGCGTTCGTGTTGGCGGCGGCGGGTCTGCTCGACGGCCGGGCGGCGACCACCTTCCCCGGCGACCAGGACGCCTTCGCCGAGAAGTTCCCCGAGATCGACCTGCGGCGGCCGCCGAGCTTCGTCCACGACGGACCGGCGATCACCTCCCACGGCGGCGCCCGCAGCTTCGACCCGGCGATGTACCTGGTCGACCACCTCTACGGCGAGAAGGTGGCCCGGGGGGTCGGCCGGGGCATGGTCATCCCCTGGCCCCCAGCCCCCGAGTTGCTGCACGGAGTGGTGATTCCCCGCTAGCACCGGCGACGCCCCGGCCTGGGCAACCGGCGGGGCGACCTGCCGGGCCATCGGCTGGGCAATCCCCCTCCGGGACCCTACGTTTGCCGGGATGAACGGGACGAAACCCAAACAGCGGGTCCGGGTACCCGAGTGCCGGCGCTGCTGCTTCTACTACGTAACCTGGAAGCCCGAGCGGCCTCACGGCTGTCGAGCGCTGCAGTTCGTCTCCCCGCGACCTCCGTCGCTGGTGGTGCTGGAAGCGTCGGGTGTGGCCTGCCGCCAGTTCGTGGAAAAGCCCCGCCCCGAGACCAAACCGGGCTCGCGGCGCTAGCCGCCTGTTCCGCAAGCCCGGCCCAGCCCCAAGGTCGGGCCCGAGATCAGACCCGGGGTCCGGCTCAGGCCTAACGTCCGGCCCAGGGTCAGGGGTGGTGCCGGGAGCTCTCCCGATAGTCCCGCAGCCGCCGGATCAGGTCGCCGAACCCCACCGGTGCCGTACCCCGTTCCCGGTTGGCCGCACCGATCTCACAGGCCACCCTCCACTGCTTGAACAACACCCGGTAGGCCGCGAACAGGCTGAAGGCGGGGTCGTAGATGTGGGTCGCCTCGGAGGTCACCCCGTTGAGTTCGACGATCTTGAAGTTGCGTCCCTCGGCCAGGTCCGCGGGATCCGGCGTTCGCAGGTCGTAGCGGCCGAAGAAGAAACCCTCGTAGCCCCGGCTGATCCGGTCGATGGTCTGTTCCAGCGCGTCGGTGGCCAGGCGCCCGCCGTCGAGAAAGATCGCGCCGCGGCAGTGGGTGCCCAGCTCGACCAGCTGAAGCTCCTCACCGGCGGCCGGCACCCGTTCCAGCTGGGCTGCCTGCTGGGCCAGGTAGATCGACGCCAGGCTGACCGCCCGCGGGTCGTCGAGAATCAAGCGTTCGACGGTGCGCTCGCCGTCGCCGACCACCCGGGGCATGCGTTTCTCGGTGATCGAGAAGATGCGCCCCCGCTCCTCGTGGGGATAGCGGTAGTAGAAGACGCCGAACTCCTCGCCGGGGGCGTACTCCTGGACGATCGTGTCGTAGTCCGCCCCGACCAGATAGGTACGGAGCGCGGTCTCGTCCCGCACCACCTGGACCCCGGAGCCCCGTTGCCCCGCATCGGGTTTGAGCACGACCGGGTAGTCCCCGATCTCGGCGATGAAGCGGCGGCAGGTCTCGACCCGCTGTTCCACGCCCTGGGAGCGGGGCAACAGCCGATGGCGGGCGACGAACTCACCGGCGCCGGAGAGGCCCTCGAGGATCTGCTGCTTGGACTCGTCGATGAACCCGCCGGCGTCGATCGCCGGGTTGGCCGCGGTGAACACCAGCGGGCCGCGCAGCCGGATCGCCTGCCAGACCAGATACAGCACCACCGGCGGGTAGACGATCCAGGGGGGCCAGAACTCCCAGCGGATCTTGCGTTTGATGCTGCCGGCCAACATCCGCCGGCCCCGGTAGCTGAAGAGCGGGACCACCAGCTTGACCAGCAGATACATCAGCAGCACCGCGGCCAGCACGGCGAAGGGGGTGTACTTCTCGACGACCGCCAGGTACTCGAGCAACTCGCCGCCGATCCACATCGAGACCGCCACGAGAATCGGCGTCCAGAGCAGCACGGCCAGCAGAAAGTAGCCGGCGAAGGCCAGCATACGGGTGCGCAGCATGCCGGCGACGAAATAGGTGGCGAGCCGGGTTCCCGGCAGGAAGCGGCTGATACCGATCACGATCGGCCCCCGGCGATCGAACCAGCGGGAGCTGACCTCGACCCGCTCGGGGGAAATCCACCAGCGCAGCGGAATCCGATCGAGTGCCGGGCGGCCCACCAGTCGACCGGCGAGGAAGATCAGCATGTCGCCGACGAAGATGCCGAAACCGCAGGCCGCCACCGCCGGCAGAAACTCCATCCGGCCCTGGGCCACCAGGATGCCGGCGACGATGCAGGTCAGGTCCTCGCTGATCATCGTCGCCAGCGCCAGCACCAGGAAGATCACGAACAGCGCCAGGCCGCTCGCCGGAGGCACCGCGCCGGGGTCGAAGGGGCGCGCGGCGGCCTGCACCCGCTCGGCAACCGCCTGTGAGCGGCGCCGCCCCTCTCCCGCTTCGACGCGATCGATGAAGCCGCCGAGCCACTTCGCGGTGTTCTCGCCGTCCATGAAGGGAAAGAAGTGATCGGGAGAGCGATGCTCGCCGTCGCGCAGCAACATCAACTCGCTCTGGGGCACGAGCCGGTGATGCTCGTAGGCGCCGGCCACGGGAACCAGCGGATCGAGTTCGCCGTGGATGATCAGCATCGGCGGCTCGAAGCGCTCCAGCAGGCCCCGAAGCGGACGCTGGTCGGTGTCGTAGAAGTTACGGGCGTACTCCAGCGAGAGCATGCCGCCGTCAAACAGCCCGAAGTGCGGCACCCCCTCATAGACGAACCACAGGCCGGCGACCTGGGCGCCGTGTACCAGGTGATTGACCCGGTAGTCGCCCAGAAGCTCCAGCTCCTGCACGCCGGTCGCCGCCAGCATGGCCAGGGAGTCCACCGCCTGGGGCCGTTGCTCGTACATGCGGAGCGCCACGGCGCCCCCCATGCTGAAACCGGCGACGTGAGCCCGTTCGATACCGAGTTGGTCCAGCAGCTTCCAGACCACCGCGGCGTGCCCCCGGGCCGAGTAGTCCGGCAGACCGCGCCCCGAGCGCCCGAAGCCGGGGAGGTCCAGGGCCAGCACCCGGTAGCGATCGGCGAGTCCGGGGATCACCGAGGCGAAGTCGGTCTTCTTGCCGGGGCTGCCGTGCAGCAATACCACCACCGGCGCGGCGGGATCCCGCGGTCCTCGATCGATGTAGACCAGCGGGCTACGTCGCCCGGCGTCGAACCGCTCACCGTCCCACACCGGTAGCTCGGCAACCACGTCCCCCTCGGCGGGGACGATGACGTGGGGATCGAGCCAGCGTTTGAGATGAGAGGCTGCCAGCAGCGCCAGATAGGCGATCAGCAGCCCGGTCAGCAGGCGGCGGTTCACCGGGAAACGGTGGTGGTCTCCCGCCAGTGCTGGAGCGTGGACGGCGCGACGCCGAACTCCGAGGGAGCCTCGAAGCGCTGGGTCGCCAGCAACGCCTTGATCAACGCGAAGTGATGAATCGTGTGGCTCATCAGGAACTGCAGCTCACGCGCGGTCGAGGAGCGGCTCCAGATCTCGTCGCCGTTGTCGTTGACGGGACGTTCCGCCTTGACTCGGATCGTCGAGTCGCCGGCCCGCTCGGCGAGACCGGCGAGACGTTCGGCCAGGGACCGCAGGCGATGGCAGGACCGCTCCCGGCTGCATTCGAGTTCAGGCTCCCGGGCGCGGCTGACGTAGTCGACGGAACCGCTCTCGATGCCCCGCAGGAACGACTCGTAGAAGTCGATCAGGTGCCGGAACTGTTTGCCGACTCCATCCCAGGCCGCGGCGGGATCGCCACAGAAGAGGCGGTCGTCAAGGCGCTCGATCAGGTCGACACCGCTCTGGAGGATCAGCCGGTTGTCCTCGGCCAAAACTCTTGCGTCAAGCATCACGACTCCGTCATCTCACCGGCCGGAACTGGGCCATCGACGCTTCCCACAGTTGGGCGGTCAATCGCTTGCGATCCGGCTCCAAGATGCCTTTCGATCCGAACTCGATAGTCGCCTGAATCCGCTCGAGTCGGGCCAACCCCAACAAGTGCGGAACGAGGCTCATATCCCCCACCCAGCATACGGCATCCCGGGCGCTTTTCGCTCCCGGCGGCGTGGCGTACGACACCGTAGCATAGTAAACCGGGACTTCGGCCCGGGCTGCTACCTCGAGCAATGACGATTTGAAGGGCAAGATGGTTTCGCCCTCCGAGCTGGTCCCCTCGGGAAACAGCACGATTCCCACCCCTTGTTCCATCCGCTCGCGAATCTCGTCCAAAACCCGCGGAATGTCCCTTTTCAGGCTGCGATCGACGAACAGGGTCCCCGCCGCCCGGGCGACGGTGCCGAACAGCGGCCACTCCCCCACCTCGGACTTGGCCACGAAGGCACACTCGATCGCCCCGGCGACCAGAAAGATGTCCAGATAGGTCAAGTGGTTGCAAACAAGGAAGAACGGCGCAGGGGGGCGCTCCCCGACCACCTCCACGTCGACCGCCAGGGCCCGGGTCATCCGCCGGCCCCATCGTTGGGTCGCGGTGGCGCGCAGGCGAACCGCACTGCGACCGCTCAGTCGCGCCCGCGGACCGGCGGTCAGCACCGCGAGCAGGCCGATCAGGGTGTAGACGATCGCCAGGCCCAGACGCCAGGGGACGCGAAGGAGACTCATCGACCTCAGTCGAAGTACAGCTTGTGCAGATCGCCGTCCAGTTCGAGGACGTCGAGCATCACCAGGTAGTCGATGGTGCGGAAGAAGCGGTCGAGGGCGGGAAGCCCGGTGACCTTGGCACCGTATCGCAGGTAGAGACGGAACAGCTTCGGGATCTGGACCGCGGCCCCGGGGTCCCAGGGTGTGTCCTCGCCGTAGCACTCCCAGCCCGGCTGGGGCAGCACCGCCAGCGGATCGAGGGTATGCCCGTTGGCGATCAGATACTCCATGACCTGGCGCCCTTCGGTCGGATCCTGGCTCGTGAGCGAACAACAGCCGAAGAGGTAGCGCTTGTGGTTGTGGAGCATGTAGGCCGCGAGCCCTTTCCATAGCAGGAACAGGGCGCGACGGTTGCGGTGGTCGACGGCGATACAGGCGCGGCCGACCTCGACCGAATCGGCGAGAACGTGGGCGGGCATCCCTTCGAGCTTGAACTCGTCGGCCGAGTAGAAGCCTTCGTTGGCCCGGGCCATCTCACTGGTCTGCATCCGGTAGGTCCCGATGACGCGGCCGGTTTGCCGCTCCTCGATCACCAGATGGTGGGTCACCGCATCGAAACGATCGGCGTCCCGGCCGGTCTCGAAGGATTCCTCGAGACCCTCGCCCAGTTCCACGTTGAAGACCTCGAAGCGCAGTTGCTGCAGCGCCTCCAGATCCTGCCGGTTCCTGGCGAAACGGACGGTGTAGCGATTCTCGGACAAGGAGTACGACGGCAGCTGATCCCGGAAGACGGGATAGGCGGCGGACGTCGTGGTGACCTGTTCCTTCGAGCTCATGGGAAGGTCTCCTTAGATCCCCGCAAACGACCGGGGCGGGATCCGTACGAGGGCCACGCTCAAATTTCGGTCTCCGGCAGTCCCCGCGGCAATGGCCGTCACAGGACTGTCGCGCACGATGCTACCTGTGTATCACAATTGCAGCAATTCGGGGAGCGGCAGACGCACCTCTCCCCGTCCGCGTTGCGTCTTCCTACAGGGTGCCGGTCTCCGGTTGCCCTAGGAACCGACCTTGACTCCGCCGCCGGGCACCTCGAGATCGAACAGGCTGCCGTTGCCGAACTGCTGGATGCCTTCCTGATCCATGTCCCGTCCGGTGCCGTAGGCGTCCTTGTCCTTGGTCGACTCGGGGATCGAGAAGTCGGAGTTCGGCAGGCGGTCGGCCATGCGCATGGCCACGTCCGAGGCGGGCTCGATGGTCGAATCCGGGTTCTTGTGCAGCCCCTGGATCGCCTCGGAGATCTCCTGCTCGGCGAGCGCCGCCAGATGCCGCACCGTCGCCATCTCGTCCTCGAGTTCCTGACCCGCGAGACCGTTCTTGATGTTGTGGTCGAGCTTGGACAGGGCGCAGGTCATCGCGTGGATCCAGAGTGCGCAGATCGAGAGCCGGCGCTGGACCATCTGGGCGGTGATCAGTTTCTCTTCATGGGTCTTGAACGCGACCTTGACCTCGTGGGCGAAGTCCCGGATCCACTTCTCGACCCGCACCCGGAACTCGCCGAGTTGCGGGTTGAGGCGGGTGATGTGGGGCGCGGAGCGCTTGAGGCCGAGGAACAACTCGGCGGCAATGCGCATCGCCTCGGGCAGGTTGCCGAAGGGGTTGGCCTTGATCGCCAACATCGACTCGCCGAGCTGCTTGGAGCCGTAGCCGAAGATGAAGCTGTGCATCACCTCGTTGGCACCCTCGACGATGATGTTGATGCGGCTGTCGCGCCACAGGCGCTCGACGGTGTTCTCCGTCATGTAGCCTTCGCCGCCCATGATCTGCACCGCGTCGTCCACGGTGCGGAACCCGTACTCGGAGCAGAAGACCTTGCAGGCCGCCGTCTCGAGCATCAGGTCCTCGTCGTTGCGGTCGACGATGCCGGTGGTCATGTAGAGCATCGCGTCCATGGCGTACACGTAGGCATTCATCCGCGCCAGCATGTTCTTGACCTGTTCGAAGTCGCCGATGGGCCGATCGAACTGGTAGCGGTACTGGGCCCACTTGGTGGCCTGCTCGAAGGCACTCTTGGCGGCGCCGACCATGCCGGCCGAGAGGGTGCAGCGGCCGAC
This sequence comes from uncultured Acidobacteriota bacterium, assembly GCA_964496265.1. GTDB lineage: Bacteria > Acidobacteriota > Polarisedimenticolia > Polarisedimenticolales > Polarisedimenticolaceae > Mor1. The sequence goes on from CAZBZH010000011.1 coordinate 8,566, forward strand.
GTTGAGGCAGGTCAGCGCGATGACCAGGCCGCGGCCTTCCTTGAACAGCAGGTTCTTCTTGGGGACGCGCACGTTGTTGAAGCGGATGCGCGCCTGCCAGGTGCCGCGGATGCCGCACTTGCTGCGGTTGCGGCTGAAGATGTCGATACCTTCCATGTCCGGCGTGCAGATCAGCGCCGTGACGACATCCTTTTCCTTGCCGGTCTTGGGGTCGGTCTTGCGCTGCTTGCACATCACCGTGAACAGGCCCGAGAGCGCGCCCGAGGTGGCCCACTTCTTCTCGCCGTTCAGGATGTAGTACTCGCCGTCGTCGGACATGGTGCAGCGGGTTTCCTGACCGCCGGCGTCGCAACCCACCTGGGGCTCCGACAGGCAGAAGGCGCTCAGGGTGTCCTTGGCCATCCGCGGCAGGTAGACCTTCTTCTGCTCTTCGTTACCGAACAGGTTGATCGCGCCACAGCCGATCGACTGATGGGCCGAGACCATCACCGCCGTGGATCCGCAGGAACGCCCGATGCGCTCGAGCACCCGGTTGTAGCTGGTGGTGCCGAAGCCGCCGCCGCCGTACTCCTGGGGAATGATCATCCCCATCACGCCCAGGTCGAACAGCGCCTTGACGGCGGACTCGGGGATCTCCTGCTTCTGATCGATCTCGGTCGACGGATGCTCGGTGCGCAGGTAGTGGTCGAGCTTCGCCAGCAGCGCGTCGCAGCGCTCGCGCTCCTCCGCTGATTCCTCGGGGTAGGGCAGGACGGCGTCCTCACGGAAACGACCCCAGAACAGGTTCTTGATGAACCCCATCGTCGACGGATCGGGCCCGAGCATCTCCTCGGCCTGCTCGATCTGCTTGCGGTCCTTCTCCGAGACGTTCTTGAGTTGGTCCAACGCTTTGGACATGGACGGAAACCTCCTTGCCGCACCGGTGGCCGCGGCGTGCAGCCACACCCGGGTCCGTGGATCGTGTACCGACGGATTCCTTACGGAAGACCAAAAACTATAGCAAATACGCGCCTGGCTGCCCGCCGAGGGCCGCACCCCGGACTATCCGTCCTGGGTCGCCTCCTGGGCCTGCCGGATCCGCCGGCGTCGTTTCTTGAAGATACGGCCAAATTCCTCGGCAAGCTCGAACGCGGCGTCCACATTGCGGGGATTGCGGGAATCCAGATATTCCACGTTTACCCCCAGCTTGTCCGCCGGGTAGCCGATCTCCCGGGCGAAGGTCGCCAGGCGCTCCCAGACCCCGATCAGGCTCGAAATCGAGGCCTCCCGCATGCTGCGGGCCCCCTTGAGCATCCGCTCGACGTCCGAGGGGATGTAGACCCCCAGGGTCCTGCGGGCGAAGGTGACGTCCTCCTCGCAGACCAGCGGCGAAAAGGTCAGGTAGAGCTTGGGCAGCTGGGCATCGGGGATGGCGCGCTTGAGGTCGACGAGCAGGCAGGCCATCCACTCGCTCTCGTAGAGGATCTGGGTGGTGAAGAACTCGAACCCGTCATCGCGGATCTTGGTCAACAGCCGGTCGGTCTCGTCGACCGAGGCGGGCCGGGACTGGAAGTGCCGGCGCCGGGTGGGGATCACGATCCCGCCGCAGCGGAAGCCGAGTTCCTGGGCGATGGCCGCTGCCTTGGGCACCCCCAGGGCATCGTCGGCGTAGGCCTTGTCGCTGGAATCGCCGCCGACGATGAACACGTCGCGGCAGCCCAGGTCGCTTGCCCGCCCGAGCCAGCGCTCGAACTCCTCGCGGTTGCAGTTGACCGAGACCTTGTACAGGCTCAGCGGCTTGGAGGTCAGCTGCCGCAGCCAGTTGGCGAACTCCTCGTTGGGCACCCGCTCACGCTGCCGGTTGAACTCGGCGCCGTCCTGCAGGTCGGGCACGCTGATCGCGTGGAACGAGTTGTAGCAGGCGAAGCTCTGGGTCAGGACCGCATAGGCCTTCTCCCGGTCGACGAGAGCCGGCGGGCAAGCCTCGAGGATGACGTGGTGATCCGTGACGTGTTCCTGGTCCATCGGTGCCTTCGAGTCTAGCACGCCGGATGGACCCGGCTCCTCCGCTCACATCACCCAGGCGTACCCCAGTTTGAGGAAGAAGGTCCGGTCGGTCCTGACGAAATCGGAATCGTCGAGCCCCAGCCGTTGCTCGTTGTAGCCCAGAAAGAGCGCCGTCTGAGGGTTCAGCTTGTAGGAGAACAGGAACTGCCCCAATCCGGTGCGGCTCTCGTCCTGGGGGCAGAGCCCGTCATCCTCGGTCGACCCGTTGATGCAGGCCGGGTACAGCGACGGATCGAAGTCGACGCTGCCCCGCTGGACGATCGCCCGGATGAACGTGCGCACGTTGAACTGGTAGACCGCCCGCAGCTCGGTCACGTCCGCCTCGAAGGCGGTTCCCTCGGGCAGGCCGAGTTCCCGGTGGTTGTGGAACAGGTCGACCTTGAGGTGCCGGCCCATGTTGTAGGCCACCGTCGAACTCCAGCGATACTCCGAGCCCTGCCGCGCCGCCGCCAGCCCACTGTCGACGGCAACGAAGGAACGGTCCTCCCGATCGCTGTAGGCGTAGTCGACGTTGACGTACAGATCGCCGGTCGGGCGAATCTCGTAGAAGGCGCTGACGAAGGACTGGTCGAAGGACACGGTGTTGTAGACACGCTCCCGCTCGCCGCCGCCGAAGAAGAAGAACGACTGCAGCGGCCCGCTGAACTGGAACCACCCCTCGCTCTCACGCTCGATCAAACGGCCCTGCTGATCCTCGGCCTGATCCCAGTCGCCGCCGATCCGGTAGAACACGATCTTCGAGTCCTCGTCGTCCTGCCAGAAGGTGTAGTCCCCGCCGAAGACCGCCTGGCGGAAGTTGACCTGGGGAATGAAGCCGAGGTCGGCGCGGAAGTCCTCGCCGTAGTCGACGTAGTTCGCCCGGGCCGACCAGTCCCGCACGCTGTGCCGGTAGGAGATCAACATCGCCCGGTCGCTGAAGCTGCCGTTCTGCTGGAACAGGTCGGCGACCAGGTCGGGCTGAGAGGCCCCCTCGAGACTCGCGTTGAAGTCGGCGACGATCTGGTCGGGATAGCGGGTCGAGGAACTCAGGAACTGGAAGGCGATGCGGTCCTTCTCGGTCGGCCGCAGCAGGCCGTCGATCCCGAAGACCCGGTTGTGATAGTCCGCTCCCTCCCGGGCGGTGACCAGGCCGCCCAGACTCGCGTTGCCCGGCAAGTCGCGGCGATAGCGGAACACGCCGGTATCGACGCCGCCGTCGAGCACGATCGCCCGCGATTGCTGGCTGCCGGGAATCAGCGACACCGCCCCCCCGGTGGGATTGTCCCGGGCGATGAAGGTACCGATGGCGTTCTTGCCCTCCTTGCCGGTCAGCTTGCCGCCCCACTCGGGGTTGGCCACCGCCCGGGTGTTGACCGCGCGGAAAGGCGTATCGAAGAAGTCCGCGCCTTCGAGGAAGAACGGGCGGCGCTCGGGGAAGAACAGCGCGAACTGCTCGTTGACGTTGAGCTGGGCCACATCCGCCTCGACCTGGGAGAAGTCCGGGTTGACCGTCCCGCTCAACGTCAGGTTGGGGGTCATGCCCCACCGCGCGGTGACGCCCGGTTCGTACTCCGGCTCCCCGTCCGCCAACTCCCCCTGGGGAAAGCTGTCGATGGAGTCGCTGCGCAGCGCGGTGACCGTCGGCACGATCTCCAGGTTCTTACCCGGCTCGGCGCCGTCGAAACCGGCAATCTTGGCCACCTGGCAGAGGTAGCAGTTGATATCCCGGTCCCGGGAGTTGAGCGCCAGGGTGCGCCGCCGGTCCCGCGGGTAGATCCGCACCAGGTCGAGCCCCCAGATCTGCTCCCCGTCGCCGCGCTGGAAGCGCAGCGAGGTGTAGGGGATCGCCATCTCGACCTCGTACCCGCTCTCGTTGACGTGGCCGGCGGAGGTCCAGATCGCGTCCCACGAGGCGTCCTCGTTGTTGTTGATGTCGTCCTGGATCAGATCCATCTGCACGCCGAGGGCGTTGGAGAAGAACTCGTAGGCCCGCCGCTCGTCGTTGAAGGTATCGACGACGATGCCGACGAAATCATCCTGGAAGGCGCGGTCCCGGTCGCTGATGCGGGCGCGGATCTTGTCCGGCTCGGGATCGTGGGCGCGGAACCCTGCGTAGAGGGAATCGCCGTCATAGGCCAATAGCGCCACCGTGCGCACCGGAGCGTCGGTGTTGTCGCCGGGCCAGACCTCGTAAGGCAGCTCCAGCACCAGAGCGTCCTCCCAGGCGGCATCGTCGAGCTTGCCGTCGATCTCGATGGCGGCGTCGACCCGGGGAATGTCGTGGGGATTGATCCGGGCGCGACTCTCTCCCTCGGCGCCGGTACTCGCCGCGGCTCCGCCCAGGGCGCCGAGGCAGAGGGTGACGGCGGCGATTCGGCCCAAACGGCGACCGATTGCCCCGACCTTGAAGTCCCTGGCGACTGCTTTCATCGAAATCCCCCGGCTGGGCATCCCCTCCCCCGAGCGTCTCTCTGAACGCCTCGGGGCGCCTGGGGGTTGCCTCCGCCCGTGCTTGCCCTGCTCCTCATGCGGTTAACGCCCGAGGGTCTCGATGGTTTCCCGCTGCCGCGCACATTGCGTGGTTTCGTCGTTTCGACTAACAATCCGCATGTGTCCCAACAAGGAATTCCCGATCTCCGCGTCTTCCTCGACGGCCTGCGGCGCGACCGCGACCTGGTCGAGATCGATGCACCTGTCGACGCCCGGCTGGAGGCCGCCGAAATTCACCGGCGGGTGATCGCCGCGGGCGGCCCCGCCCTTCTGTTTCGCAACATCCAGGGCGCGGACATCCCGCTGGCCACCAACCTGTTCGGCACCCCGGGCCGCGCCGAACGGGCCTTCGGCAGCCATCCCCTGCGATTCATCAAGCGGTTGGTCGAGCTGGTCGAGACGGCGATTCCTCCGACGGCGGGCAAGCTGTGGGGCGCCCGGGACGTGATCGGTCAGGCCCTCAAGGTCGGCACCCGCAACCGGGGCAGCGCCCCGGTCACCGAAACGATCCTGTCGGGGGACGACGTGCGCCTGGATCGCCTACCGGCGATGACCACCTGGTCCCAGGATGGCGGCCCGTTCGTGACCCTGCCGCTGGTCTACACCGAACATCCCGGGAGCGGCGTGCCCAATCTCGGCATGTACCGGCTCCACGTGCACGACGCCCGGCGCACCGGCATGCACTGGCAGATCGGCAAGGGGGGCGGCTTCCACTACCAGCTCGCCGAACAGGCGGGGAACGCGCTGCCGGTCACCGTGTTCCTGGGCGGGCCGCCGGCCCTGATCCTGTCGGCGATCGCCCCACTCCCCGAGAACGTGCCCGAGCTGCTGCTGGCCTCGCTGATCGCCGGCCGCAAGCTGCCGATGGTCCAGGGCCCCGGAGAACATCGACTGGTCGGCTCCTGCGAGCTCGCTCTCTGCGGCAGGGTGGCGCCTCATGAGCGGCGCCCCGAAGGCCCCTTCGGCGACCACTACGGTTACTACTCGCTGGAGCACGACTATCCGGTGTTCCAGGTCGATCACATCGCCCGGCGCAAGGACGCGATCTTCCCCGCAACCGTGGTGGGCAAGCCGCGCCAGGAAGACTTCTTCATCGGCGATCTGCTGCAGGAGCTGCTCTCGCCGCTGTTCCCGCTGGTCATGCCCGCCGTCGAGGATCTGTGGTCCTACGGCGAGACCGGCTATCACTCCCTGGCGGGAGCGGTGGTCAAGCAACGCTACAAGCGGGAAGCGATGACCTCGGCCTTCCGCATCCTGGGCGAAGGTCAGCTGTCTCTGACGAAGTTCTTGCTGGTCACCGATCAGCACGTCGATCTGCGGGACTTCAAGGCGACCCTGGAACACGTGCTCTGTCGCAGCCACCCCGAGACCGACCTCTACGTGCTGTCCAACCTCTCGATGGACACCCTGGACTACACCGGCCCCGAGGTGAACCTGGGCAGCAAGGGCATCTGGCTCGGCCTCGGCGATCCGGTGCGGGATCTGCCCCGGGAGTTCCAGGCGGCGGAGCTGCCGGCCGGCGCCCGGGATCCCCAGGTGTTCTGCGGCGGTTGCCTGGTGGTCGGCGGCCCGCCCAAGGGGGAAGATCCCGAGGCCGCGGCCCGTTTCGTCGGCCACCCCGCCTTCCGCGACTGGCCGCTGGTGGTGCTGACCGACGAGCCGAAACGGGCGGCCAAGAGCGCGATGAACTTCCTCTGGACCACCTTCACCCGCTTCGAGCCCGCGGCCGATCTTCACGCCGCCGCGACCCGGGTGGTGCGCAACCACGTGTCCTACGAGGGCCCGATCCTGATCGACGCCCGGCTGTCTCCCAACTTCCCCGACGAGCTGTTCTGTGACGACGAGACCGCGTCCAGGGTAGAGTCTCGCTGGAAGGAGTACTTCCCCGACGGCAACGTCGAGATGGGCGACAGCGACCGCGCCCACCTGGACTGATTTCAGGAGCGAGCCATGGCGACGACGCGAGCGATCCGCATTCATCAAACCGGCGGCCCTGAAGTGCTGCGCTGGGAGGAGGTCGAGGTCGGCGAGCCGGGACCGGGCCAGGTCCTGCTCGAGCACAACGCCATCGGCCTCAACTTCATCGACACCTACCACCGCAGCGGGCTCTACCCGATGGAGTTGCCCGGCGTGTTGGGCCGCGAGGCGGCAGGGACCGTCGCCGCGGTCGGTGAAGGGGTCGAGGGGCTTACGGTAGGCCAGCGTGCCGCCTACCCGATGGTCGCCGGGTCCTACGCCGAGCGCCGGCTGATCGACGCCGACCTGCTGGTGCCGCTACCCGACGGCATCGACGAGCGCACCGCGGCAGCGATGATGCTCAAGGGGCTGACCGCCCACTACCTCCTGCGCCGCACCTACGAGGTCAAACCCGGAGAGACGATCCTGTTCCACGCCGCCGCCGGCCGGGTGGGGCTGATCGCCTGACAGTGTGCGCGGCACCCGGGCGCCACCGTGATCGGCACCGTGGGTAGCCCGGAGAAGGCGGAACTCGCGAAAGCCCATGGCTGCCACCACACGATCCTCTACCGCGAGGAGAACTTCGTGGAACGGGTGGGGGAGCTGACCGGAGGCGCCGGGGTGCCGGTGGTCTACGACTCGGTGGGCAAGGACACCTTCGAGGGTTCGCTGGACTGCCTCTCCCCCCGGGGGCTGCTGGTCAGCTTCGGCCAGGCGTCGGGCGCGATCCCGCCCTTTTCGATCAACATCCTGGCGGGGAAGGGCTCCCTTTACGTCACCCGCCCGACCCTGGCCACGTTCATCGCCCGGCGGGAAGACCTGCGGGCGGCGGCGGCCGAACTGTTCGAGCGGGTGCTGGCCGGAGACATCCGCATCCAGGTGCCCCAGACCTACCCGCTGGCCGAGGCGGAGCGAGCCCACCGGGACCTGGAAGGGCGCCGGACCTCGGGCTCGACGGTGCTGGTTCCGTAGAACGCGGCATCCGTATACCCTGGTCCGGTAGCCGCCCCTGGCTCCTTTGCCGAGGCACCTGTTGGACGACTCCGATCCGATTCACGAGGGAACGACCCATCCGCTTCCCAGCGGCGAGGCGCCGTGCGGGCAGCCGAGGTCGCTCCCCGACCAGATCGGGCGCTACCGGATCCTGCGCTATCTGGGCGAGGGCGCCATGGGAGAGGTGCTGCTCGCCTTCGACCCCACCCTCTCGCGGCAGATCGCGCTGAAGCGGATTCGTCCCGACCGCACCGGCAGTGACGTGCTGGTGCGCCGCTTCCAGACCGAAGCCCACGTGACGGCGCTGCTGCAGCACCCCTCGGTCATTCCGGTCTACGAGTACCTGGAGCAGGGCGAGGACGGTTACTACACCATGCGTCCGGTCGAAGGCATGACCCTGGCCAGCCTGATCGAGACGTTGAACGCCGAACCGGAACGCCGGGTCGAATGGTCCGCGGCGCGACTGGTACGGCTGTTCCTCCAGGTCTGTAGCGCCGCGGCCTACGCCCATTCGATGGGCGTGCTGCATCGGGACATCAAACCGGCCAACATCATGCTCGGTCCGTTCGAGGAGATCTTCATTCTCGACTGGGGCATGGCGCTCCTCTGCGCGGAAGAACCCTCCCTGCAGCGGGGGATGCTTCCCGAACGGCTTCACGCGCTGGCGGAACAGACCGCCTCCCACGCTCTGGTCGGGACCCCGGCCTACATGGCTCCGGAGTTGCTCCAGGGGAGCTGCGCCGCCACGCCGCAGACCGAGGTCTTCGCGCTGGGCGTGCTGCTCTACGAGCTGCTCGCCTTTCGACGTCCCTGGACGGCCAAGACGGTGGGTGAACTGATCGCGGCGATGGAGCAGGAACCGCCCAGACCACCCAGCATCCTTCGCCGCGGACGAGGCATCTCGGCGCGCCTCGACGCGGTGGTCATGCGAGCGCTTGCCATCGATCCGGCGAAGCGTTACCCGACCGTTCAGCGGCTGGCCGCCGACGTGGCCGAGGCGCTGGAGGGGCGCGCCCCGTGGGTGCCCGTCCCTGACGGCACCGACGACGGGTCCCTCTGGTACCTGGAACGCGGCAAGAGCCGGGAGGAAGAGGACCGCATCTCGTTGCGGTCCCGCGGGAAGCCCTTCAGCTTCCTCTTTCGCCAACCGTTGGGGGACAACGTCCGCCTCGATCTCGAGGTCAGTTTCGGGCGTGGGACCCACCAGTTCTGGGTCGTGCTCGGCGCACCGGTGGCCTCCGGCTCGGCGAGCTTCGAGGGCTACCAGCTCGAGATCAATCCCGGACGGCGCAGGACCGTACGCCTGCGCCGCTCGGGCCGGGCGGTCGCTGGGGCGCGCAACCCCAGGATCCCGGCGAAGCGCTGGCACCGCATCTCGGTGACCCGCGAAGACGACCGGCTGTCCCTGGCGATCAACGGATCCGAGATCTACACCTATCGCGATCCGATTCCGTTGCGCGGCACCCGGCTGGCCCTGCAGGGAGTCAGCACCGGGCTCGACCTGCGCAACCCGCGGGTCCACCGCAGGGGTTCGGACCTGCGGGTTTCCTGCCTCGCCGTCCCCGACGCGCTGTTCAACCGGGAACACTACGAGGAGGCGATGGCCGAGTACGCGACCATCGCCTCGGCGCACCCCGGCCGTCCCGAGGCGATCCAGGCCCGCTTCCGCTCCGCCCTCTGCGCCGTGGAGATGCAAAGCCGGGAGGCCGACCCCGAGGTCGGCGAGCTATGGCTGGGACAGGCCGAAATGTCCCTGGGCAAGGCGGGCGCCGCCGAATCGTCCAGCCTGCTCCCGCTGGGCAAGGCGATCGTGGCCCAGGCCCGTGGCGATTCGGCGCGCGCTCACGACGCGCTGGTCAGCGCGCTGACCGAGCTGCCCGACGATCCTGACCTGCCGACGATCCGGGAGTGGATCCTCGGCCAGCTCCACTCGGCAAGCGAAGAGCAGCGGGGATGGGTCGCCGAACTGCTGCCGCTGGCGATTCGGCACTGCATGGACGGACACGGACGCCACGCGGTACGCGAGTTGGTGCACACCGTCCGCAACCAGTGGGAGATGCCGTCGTTCATCGTCGGCCGGGCCCAGTTCCAGCAGGGAAGTGAAACCAGCCACGCCGAGTCGATCCTGTTCCTGGCGTTCTGGGCCGGCCGCCCGTCGCTCATCGAACAGACCGCCCTCGAGCTGGGTCGTTGCGGACGCCTCCAGGCCTACCACGTGTCGGACTTCATCTTCTCGCTCCTGGAGCTGGGCGCTCTGGAGCGGGCGCAACGCCTGCTCACGGCCCTCGACCGGCCGGTCGCGGCAGGGGAGAATCCCGAGCACTTCGCTCGCGCGGCAGCGGTTGCGACGATGGCCGTGGACGGCGATCTGGAGCGCGCCGCGGCGACCCTGGCCGGCCTCCGGGCCGACCCCTTCGACCGCGCCTTCAACGGCGCCCGCCTGTGGATGGCCCGGTCCAGCTGGAAGCACGGCGATCGACGGAACGCACCGCGGTTCTTGAAGCCCCTCGATGACCGGGACTACTTCGCCCGGGAACACCGGGCGTGGTTCTTCCTGGCGAACGGCGATCCCAGGCGCTCCCGGCGCGAACTCGGGCCGCTGATCGATCGCGGGGACCATCTGCGCGGACGGAATCTGGTCAACCTGCTCTACGGGGCGTACCTGCTGGCCACCCGCAGGCCCGGGGAGGCGGAGCTGATTTTTCGCCGGCTGAGGCCGACCCCCTGGCCGCGCAGCTGGACCCTCGGCTCCCACTACGCATCGGGACAGCTGGGAGGCGGCTCGCTGGATCGCTATCTGGAAGGCTGCTTTGCCTGGGAGCGGACCGTGCTGGAGGAGCACCAATCCCTGCTTTCGGCAGTTGCAGGGGCGTAGGAGGCCGGCAACCGCTCGGGTCGGGGCCTGAGCCGGCCCGTCCTCAGGCTCCTCAGGCGTACTTGTCGCCCAGGTCCTTCTCGTAGTGCTGGGGGTTGGGATCGTCGTTCTTGGCGATCCGGTCGGATTCATCGCCCCGCTCGACACCGCCGTAGAAGGCGACCTCGACCTGGAACTCGTCGAGTTCGTCGTTGCCGCAGGTGGCGCAGAAGGCCTCGCGAAGGCGGCCTACCTGGAAATCCCACTCGAACTGGAAGCAGGGCGTGTCGCACTGGGTGCAGACCACGAAGTCCGGTTCCTGGGTACTGAGCTGAGGCTTGCTCACCTGGGGCATCCTCCGTCCGGGGGGGGGCGGTCCATCGGAGAATCTAGGTCCGGCCCCCTCGCCCGACAAGCCGCAATTCCGTATCGATTCGACGCGGGATGTCGCTTCGGGGTAACGTCCAGGACATGCCCGAACTGCCGGATATCGTCGCCTACCTGGACGCCCTCGAGGAGCGGGTCGGCGATCAGGTGCTGCAGCGTGTCCGCGTGGCCAGCCCGTTCTTGCTGCGTAGCGTCGCTCCCCCGCTGCGGGAGGCCGAGGGGCGCAAGGTCCAGGGCCTGCGCCGGGTCGGAAAACGGGTGGTTTTCGCCCTCGAAGGGGACCTGTTCCTGGTGGTCCATCTGATGATCGCCGGACGGTTCAAATGGCGGGAGAAGGGCGCCAAGATCCCGGGAAGGCTGGGGCTGGCCGCCTTCGACTTCGCGAGCGGCACCCTGATGCTGACCGAGGCCAGCAAGAAGAAACGGGCATCGCTCCACCTGGTCGCCGGCGAGGAGGGGCTGGCGGCGCTGGATCCGGGAGGTGTCGAGATCTTCGACATCGACCTGGAGACCTTCCGCGAGACCCTGGTCCGCGGCAACCACACCCTCAAGCGGGCGCTGACCGATCCGCGGCTGTTCAGCGGCATCGGCAACGCCTACTCCGACGAGATCCTCTTCCGGGCCAGGCTCTCCCCTTTCAAGCTCGGCTCCAAACTCGACGACGACGAGGCCGCGCGACTGTGGGAAGCGGTGCGCCAGGTGCTCGCCGAGTGGATGGAGCGGCTACGGGCCGAGGCCGCCGGGGGCTTCCCTGAAAAGGTCACCGCCTTCCGCCCCGAGATGGCGGTTCACGGCAAGTACGGGAAGCCCTGCCCGGACTGCGACGCCCCGGTGCAACGGATCGTCTACGCCCAGAACGAGGCCAACTACTGCGCCCCCTGCCAGACCGGCGGCAAGCTGCTGGCCGACCGGGCACTGTCGCGGCTGCTCAAGAAGGACTGGCCCCGCTCGCTGGAAGAACTGGAAGAGCACAAGGCGCAGCGCCGGGAACCTTGACCGTCGGCGGCGCCGATCCACGAGGACAGGCGCTACGGGGTGGCCTCTGCGGCGAGCGTGATGAACTCCGGATCTTCGCGGTAGGGATCGAAGGCGGGCCAGACACCGACGAAGGGCAGGAAGCGGGAACGCTCCCGGTCGGCCCGCTCGAGTGCGGCAAGAGCGCCCGCTCGATCGGAGCTCGCCAGGGCCAGCGCCATGCGGCCCGCGGGCACATGATGATCGACCGCGCGCTGTTCCAACTCCCGGCACACCTCGGCGACACCCTCCAGGTCGCCCTTGCGGCCCAGTACGTAGGCCAGCACCGAGAGCATCGCCGTCGCCCGTTCGGATAGCTCGACCGCCTCGCGCGCCTGGGCCTCGGCGGCGGCGACCTCGCCGCTCTCGGTCAGCGCCAACGCCAACGCGAAGCGGCCGTAGGCAAACCCGGGATCGAGCTCCAGTGTCTCGGCCAGGGTTTCGACGGCGCGGTCGTAATCCCTTGCGAAATAGTTCACCAACCCCAGGTCGCTGCGAATCGGTAGGGACAACGGATCGAGACGCAGTGCCTCGGCAATGGCGGCCCGGGCCG
>CAZBZH010000012.1:0-20592 GCA_964496265.1 uncultured Acidobacteriota bacterium
CCCACAGGGTGCCCAGGGCGTCTTCGGGATCGATCTCGGACATCGCCATGGTCGCCGGCGTCGCGACGTACTCGACCGGGCAACCGGCCCGGGTCAGCCGTCCGGCCCAGGTTTCCAGCGGTTCCCGCGGAATGGCCAGGACCTGGTAGTCGGTGCCGCCGTCATCGTTCCGGCCCAGCGCGTGGTGCTCGATGAGGAAGGTTTCCGGGGTCTCGTTCAGCACCTGCCCCGCCTGGAAACGCAGGGCCTGTTCGATCTCTCCCCGGTTCAGGTCGGGCAAACGCAGGCTGAAGTGCTGGGCCCCGATGCCGAAGACCACGACCCGGGCGGGAGCGGTGTACCCCAGGGTCGTGAGCGCCTCCCCCAGGGCCCCGGCGATCTGGTCGATGGATTCGACCGCCACGTGGGCCTGGGCCAGGATCGGCGCGGGCTTGCCGCTGCCGACGGCGACCATGTGCACCGCCTCCGGAGTGATCTGGATCCCGATGTGTCGCGCCCGGCTCAAGCCATGTCCCTCCGGCGGCGCATCGCACGCCGTCGCAGATCAGATCGGCCCGTAGGGGCGGAACCTTTAGCGCGGCGGCCCGACACTAGAGCCCCGGCGCCCGCACGTCGTCGTCGGTGCCCGCGGTGCCGTCCGGGCCGGGGCTGTGGAAGGACTCCAGCGCGCCGTCCCGCTGGTAGTCGTGACCCCAGGGGTCGCGGCCGTAGTCATTGCCCAGATACGCCGGCACCAGATCGGCGATCGAGGAGGGGTAGGCCCCCTGGAGCGTGCGGTAGCGTTCGGCGGCGTCGTGGATCACCCCCAGCTCGATCTGGGTGCGGGGGATCCACTCCTGGAGCAGGTTGGCGGCGGTGACGGTGGCGCCGAGTTCGGGGAAGTTGGGGGCGCTCAGGTCGACCTGGCTCGTGGCCACGCTGTACTCGAACGCGGCGCCCCGGGCGTCGGCCAGGGCGTCGGCCTGTTCCCCGGGGGAACTGAGGTACGGCCCGCGCCAGGAGCCGCTGCCGGGATCGCTGAACAGACTCTCCAGCCCCTCGCCTTCCGTGGGGAACCGCCCGTGGTCGCGATAGAAGCCGGCCAACGCGTCGTGCAGCAGTTCGAGCCGCGCCGCGGTCACCTTCTCCTCGGCCTGCTCCAGGGAGCGCAGCAGCACCGGAGTGGCGATGCCCGCCAGGATCACCAGGATCGCCAGGGCGATCACCATCTCGGTCAGGGAAAACCCGCGCATGTTCTTCATCGCAGCCGTACCCCCAGGTCGTCGCTGCCGTCCGGAATCGAGGTGTCGCCGTCGTCGGTATCGAGCCGGCCGTCGGGGCCCGCGGACAGGATCCAGCCGTGGGAGCCTGCCTCGCCGCGCAGTCCGGCGACGGAGATCACGTAGGCGTTGCCCCAGGGATCGGTCAGGTCGCCGGCGAGGTAGGGACCGCGCCAGGCATGGGAGCCGTCGGTGGGGTAGGGTGCCCCGGTCGGGGTGTTGTCAATCAGGTGGTCCGCCGCGTCCCCTGCGGGGCCGGCCCAGCGCCCGGTGCGGCGTGGGGTTTCTCCGGAAGTGAGCAGTCTGCCGACCCGGGCGGGGTTGCCGTTGCGGCGGTCGGGGAAGGTCTTCACGTCCTTGCGGAAGGAGACCACCGCCTCGCTCAGTTTCCCGATCTCTTCCAGCGCTCGCGCCTTGCGTGCCTTGGTGAGCTGACCAAACCCCACGGGCGCCAGCGCTCCGGCGAGCACGGCCATGACCGCGATCACCACGATCATCTCGCTGACGCTGTAGCCGCGTTCGCGGCGCGTGGAAGGGTTCGCCACATCAGCCCCCGATGGTGTCCAGCGCCTGGTAGATCGGCAGGAACACCGAAAGGGCCAGGGCCAGGACCACGCCACCCATCAGCATCATCAGCAGCGGTTCGATGATCAGCACCGCGCCCTGGAGCTTGCGGGTAGCGGTTCGCTCGTGGAGTCGCGACAGGGTGCCGAAGGAGTGGGCGAAACGGCCGCCCTTCTCGCCGGTGGCGATCACGCGGAGATCGAGGGGAGAGAACAGGGCCGCCGGCTTGAGGGAACGAGCCAGATCCTGCCCCGAGACGACCCGGGACTTGACCGCCTGTAGCCGTCCGGTGAGGACCGCGTTGCCCACCGTCGCCGCGCTGACCTCCAGTGCCGTCGGCAGGGCGAGCCCCGCGTCGAGCAGCATCGACAGCGCCCGGGAGTAACGGGCGATGGCCAGGTGCTGCACGATCGATCGGACCAGCGGAATCGCCAGCTTGATGCGGTCCCATCCGTGCCGTCCCGCCTGGGTGCGCAGGGTGCGCCCGAACAGGATCACGCCGGCGGGGACGCCCACCGCGAACAGGTACCAGTAGGTTCCGAGGAATCGGCTCATGCCGATGAACAGCTTGGTGATCGCCGGGAGGTCGTTGCCGGCCATGGCGAACAGCGGCTGGAACTTGGGCAACAGGACGGTGAGGAACAGGACCGTCACGCCGGCGACGGCGCAGAGCAGGATCGCGGGGTAGGTCAGCGCCGAGCGTACCTTGGAGATCAGCTCGTCATCCCGTTCCAGCCCCTGGGAGAGATCCTCGAACACCCTCTCCAGCTTGCCGGTGGCTTCGCCGGCGCGCACCGCCTGCACGTACTCCTCGGAGAAGACGCGGGGGAAACGGCTGAGCGATTCGTGGAGGGTGCCGCCCCCTTCGACCTCGTGGGAGATCGAGTCCAGCATCCTGCGGGCTTTCGGGTTGGGATGGGTCTCGGCGAAATCGCGCAGCACCTCGATGACCGGGATGCCCGCGTCCAGGGCGTCGGAGAACTGACGGGTCAGCAGGATCCGCTCACGCCGGGAGATGCGGGTGCCGCTCACCGAGCGTTGCCGGTTGCGTATCTGGGTCGCCGCGGTCAGGGTCAGCCCGCGCGAGCGCAGGCGGCGGGCGAGGTCGAAGGGGTCGTTGGCTTCCGAGTTTCCCTGGACCAGCAGGCCCTGGGCGGTACGGGCCCGCCAGGTCAGTTCAGGCATGGTCGCTTCCGTCGCCGGATGCACCCTCCGCCGAAGCCGTGGCCTCGGGGCGGTCGGGGCTCGGCGCGTCGGCGGTGGCGCGCAGCACCTCCTCGAGGGTGGTCTGTCCGGCGGAAGCCAGCTCCAGTCCATGCTGACGCAGGAAGCGGGTGCCGTCCGCCGCCGCGATGGCGGCGAGTTCGCCCATGGAGCGGCCGGCGCCGAAGGCCTGGGCAAGGGCCGGGGTCATGCGCACCAGTTCGTAGAGGCCGGTCCGGCCTCGGTAGCCGGTTCCGGAGCAGGCGTCGCACCCCTGGCCGGCGAGCAATCCGGGAGGTGCCTGGTCGAGACCCAGGCGCCGCACGACCGCCGGGTCCGGCCGATGTTCACGGACACAGGATGGGCAGATGACCCGCACCAGACGCTGGGCCAGCAGTCCGCGCACCGACGTCGTCAGGAGTTCGACCGGAACGCCCATCTGAACCAGGCGGGGCAGCGTACCCAGGGCGGAGGTGGTGTGCAGCGTGCTCATCACCAGATGCCCGGTCATGGCCGCGCGCACGGCGATCGAGGCGGTCTCCCCGTCGCGCATCTCGCCGACGAAGATGATGTCCGGGTCCTGGCGCAGGAGCGCCCGCAGACCCGAGGAGAACCCGAAGCCGGTCTTTTCGTTGACCTGGGATTGCCGGATCATCGGCAGTTCGTACTCCACCGGGTCTTCCAGGGTCGCCACCTTGTTGCGCACCGCGTCCAGGGAAGAGAGCGCCGAGTAGAGGGTGGTGGTCTTGCCCGAACCGGTCGGTCCGGTCACCAGGATCATGCCGGTCTGGGTCGAGAGCAGGCCGCGCAGGTTCTCCAGGTCTTGTTCGCCCATGCCGATGGCGTCCAGCCCAAGCACCACGTTGGATTTGTCCAGCACGCGCAGCACCAGGTTCTCGCCGCGAATGGTGGGGATGGTCGAGACGCGCAGGTCGATCTTCTTGCGTCCGATCTCGAGCCGGATCCGGCCGTCCTGGGGCAACCGGGACTCGCCGATGTCGAGACCGGCCAGGATCTTCGTGCGGGCCATCACCGCGGTGTGCAATGCCGTGGGTAGGCTGGGGCCGCTGAGCAGCACGCCGTCGACCCGGTAGCGCACCCGGGTCAGCCGCTCCTCGGGCTCCATGTGAATGTCGGTCGCGCGACGGCGGAAGCCCTCGCGAATCAACCCCTCGACCAGCTCGATCACCGCGCCCAGTTCGCGGACCCCGGTGTCGCCGATCTCCGCCATCGCCTTCTCGGCGCGGTCGATCTGTTCCTCGATCAGGCCCCGGTGGTCCTGCAGCAGGTAGAGCTGGTCCTGGGCGTCGGCGATGTGGCCTTCGGGGGAGACCACCACCTCGATGTCGAGGCCGGTGCTCTGGCGCAGCTTGTCGACGCCGATGATGTTCGTCGGGTTTGCGACCGCGACGGTCAGCCGGTTCTCGATCCGGCGCACCGGCACCATCTGGTGCTTGCGGGCGACCTCCTCGTCGACCAGGGCCGCGAGTTCTTCCTCGATCGATTGCTGCTGGAGCGGCAGGTAGGGAGAGCCGGACATCTCCGCGACGGTCTCGGCGACCCGTTCCGCCGAGGCGAAGCCGAGTTCGACCACCAGCTGGGTCAGGCGTTGACCGCTGCGTTTCTGTTCGGCGGCGAGCAGGTCGAGCTGCTCCGAGGTAATCGCCCCGGAGCGCACCAGCCGCTCTCCCAGTCGGAGGATCGACATCGAGCTTGGTTCCGAGGGCTCCGGCTCAGCCCTTGGCCCTGTTGCTGACCACCAGGACGATGTCGTCCCCCTGGGCCTGGCCGTTGATCAGCTCGGTGACGCTGGTATTGCGCCGGGCGTCCTTGCCCTGGGAGTACAGCACGATGTAGCCGTGTTCGGCGTTTCTCGCGTTGGCCCGGCGTGCGTACAGGCGGTAGGGCGCGCCCCAGGGATCGACCACGCCGGTCCACTGCCCGTCGCCATCCTGGACCGCGACGGTCTGCGGGCTGGTGCCGGCGGAGGCGCCCAGGTACGGACCGTCCCAGCCGTTCTGGCCATCGTCCTCGTAGAGACAGGAGAAGTCGTCGATGTCGACGTGCTGGTTGCGGTCGCGGGCGCCGTTCCAGCCGCAGGGCCAGAACTGGGTGTCGGCGTAGTACTGCACGAATGCCGCCTTGAAAGCGTTGATGTCCTGGGTTGCCCGCGAGTCGCGGCTGCGCTCGATCTGCTTGAAGATCAGCGGCGTCATCGCCCCGGCGAGAATCGCGATGACCGCGACGGCAACAATGATCTCGGTAAGCGTGTAGCCGCCCTGGCTCTTGCTCATGGTCCACTATCCTCCACGTTAGCGGCGTGATGCCGCCGCACCCCGCTGATCGGCAGGGCGGAAGGGGACTTGAGCGTTTTTTGAGCGCGGCCCGGGCGCCGCGCGCGGCTAGATCAGCTGGGAGATATCCCGGCCGTTGACGATCGCCGTTTCGATGATCAAGGCCAGGGTTTCTTCATCGAGATGCAGCGCCTGGCCCGCCTGGGAGGCAGCCACCGCCTCGGCGATGGCGGTGTCCTCATCGGCGGCGGCGATACCTTCACCGACGATCGACGAGACGCCGACCACGGCGCACATCCTCTGATGTTCCTCGGGGCACGCGGAGAGATCCCGCTGGTGTTCGATGGCGTGGACCAGCGGAGTGGGCAGGCCCCAACGGCTCATCAGCCGGGCGCCGGCTCTGGGGCTCAGCTCGTAGATCGCCTGCATCAGCGGATCCTGGGCTGGACGGGGCAGGGAGCCTTCCCGGGTCAGCCGCTCGGCGCACTCGGCGAGGATCGGTTGACCGCAGCCGTAGAGCAACCCGCCGAGGAATCCCTGTTCGCGCTCGATCCCGGCCATGTCGGCGATCTGGGTCGCCGTGGCCGAGGCGTAGACCGAGCGGGTCCAGGACTCCTTGAGCACCTTCTTCAGCCGCGGATCTTCCGACTGGAACATGTCCTTGCCCGCCGAACCGACGACGACCGCCACCACCATCCCGGTACCCAGGCGGCCGATAGCCTGGTGCAGGCTGCGGATCTCCGACAGCCCGGCGAACATCGGGGAATTGGCCATCTTGAGGATCCGGGCCGACAGGGCCGGTTCGACCTCGATGATCTTGGCCAGATCCAGGGCGCCTCCCTGGTCGCCGGACGCCATGTCCCGGACCCGCAGCGCCACGTCGGGAAGCACCGGGAAATTCAGATTTCCGGCGCGAATCTCCGCGTCGAGCTTCTGGATCAGGGGTTCGATATTCGGCTGAGCGACTGCGGGTTCGGACACCGGAGATCTCCTGTGGGTTATGGGGGTGGAATCTAGGACCCGGGCCGTACCTGTCAATCCGTTGAGCTTGATTTGAAGTATTGGAATTTAGGCGGGTTTCCGGCGAGGAATTTGCCGTTCCGGGGTGAGCCTGCCGGGGGACCCTCGAGAAGGGGCCTCGGTTGTTGACAGCCCTCCGGCCGGCCTGAAACACTCCGCCCGATGGTCAACGTCCTCGTCATTCAGCCCGGCTTTCCCTATGAGGTGCCGTTCTATGTGCGGGGGCTCGCGCGGCAGGGCGCCCGGGTGCTGGGCGTCGGCGACCAGCCCGTGGGAGCGCTTCAGGAGATTGCCCGGGAGGCGTTGACCTCCTATCTCCAGGTGCCCAATCTCTGGCACCTCCCGACCCTTCTCGATGCGCTGGCCGGCTGGAACCTGCCGGTCAAGTTGGACCGGGTCGAGTGTCTGTGGGAGCCGGCGATGGAGCTCTCCGCCGAGCTGCGGCGGTCCTTCGGGCTGCCGGGGTTGGGGCGCGAGCAAACACGCTGGTTCCGGGACAAGCACCGCATGCGCCAGATGCTCGAGCAGGCCGGTGTTCGCAACCCGCGTTTCGGCAAGGCCCGCTCGCGCAGCGAGGTGATGCAGGTCGCCGAGCAGGTCGGCTTCCCGCTGATCGTGAAGCCGATCGCCGGCGCCGGATCGGCGGATACCTACCGGGTCGATTCGATGAAGGAGTTGATCCGCCTGCTTCCGGCGTTGACCCGGGTCGAGGAGGTGGTCCTCGAGGAGTTCGTGGTCGGCCGGGAGTTCACCTTCGACACGATCAGCGCCGGAGGGAAGATTCTCTACTGGAACGTTCTGCGCTACACGCCGACGATGCTGCAGTCCCGCTCGGACCCGCGGATCAGCCCGCAGAACATGATCCTGCGGGATCTGGAGGCGCCGGAGTATCGCGCGGCCTACGAACTGGGGCAGCGTGTGCTGGCGGCGCTTCAGTACCACACCGGGTTCGCCCACATGGAGTGGTTCCTCAAGGATAGCGGCGAGGTGGTCTTCTGCGAGATCGCGGCTCGCCCGCCCGGCGGGATGACCGGCGAGTTGATGAACTACGCCTGCGACTTCGATGTCTACGATGCCTGGGCCGAGGCGATCCTGCATGGCCGCATCTCCCAGCCCCTGGAGCGCAAGTACAACGTCGGCATGATCTTCAAACGTGCCCGCGGGCAGGGGCGCATTCGGGGCATCGAGGGATTGGACGAATTGCATCGTCGTTTCGGACAACACGTCGTGCGTCACGAGTTCCAACCGGTGGGTGCCCCCCGGCGTGACTGGAAGCAGACCTTGCTATCCGACGGGTTCGTGATCCTGCGGCACCCGGATCTCGCGGCCGCCACCGCGATGTCGGAGTTCGTCGCCGAACGGGTGCATCTCCACGCCGGGTAGTCCGGCGAGTCCGAAGAGTTCGTCTGGCCGAGGGCTCGGTCTGGGTCTACAATCCTGCGTCGAATCCGTCACAAACCGGCCAGGTGATGCGACCCGGTCGCAAGCGAGGCCCGGAGTTGGTGCATGAGTGCGAATGAGTCGCAACGAACCCGCCGAACCCTGAGCGATCTGCGGCCGCGGGAAACCGCCCGTGTGCTCTCGGTGGGCCCGGGGAGCGGGGGGCGGCTGCGTTTGCTCGAGCTCGGCCTCACTCCCGGAACCGAGATCTCGGTGGTGCGCGTCGCTCCGATGGGAGATCCGATCGAGGTCCGGGTGCGCGGATACCACCTGGCGGTCAGCCGGGAGGACGGTCGTTGCGTCTACTGCGCATAGGCCCGCCGCCGGCGCGGCGAGCCGGCTCCGGCACCGCCGACGGCCAGACCACGGTCGTTCTGGTCGGCAATCCGAACTCGGGCAAGACCACACTGTTCAACCGGCTGACCCGCAGCCGGCAGAAGGTCGGCAACTATCCGGGGACCACCGTCGATCGCCGCACCGGTTCGGTGGAGCTGGGTGGGCGCCAGGCCCAACTGGTGGACACGCCCGGGGTCTACAGCCTGTACGCCCGCTCCCGCGACGAGGAGGTCACCGTCGAGGAGCTGCTGGGGCTCGCCGGGTCGCCGACCCCTTCAGCGGTCATCCTGACCCTGGATGCCCTGACCCTCGAGCGCGGACTGTACCTGCTGACCCAGCTGCTGGATTTCAATCTGCCGGTGGTGGTCGCGGTCAACATGATGGATCAGGCCCGGGACCGGGGTCTGAAGGTCGACTGTGCGGAGCTCGAGGCACTGTTCGGCGCACCCTTCGTGCCGGTCGTCGGTCGTGACGGCGAAGGGGTCGAGGCGCTGGGTCAGGCTGCGGCCCGGCTGCTCGAAGGAAGGATGCCGATCGCGCGGCCCCGCTCCTGGCAAGGGGAACACTACGCGGCCCGCATTCAGGGGCTGAGCCGGTTCGTCGCCGAGCAGGCCCCGGGCGGGTTGCGCCCCGATCAGCGGGATGCCTTCTCCTGGTGGGCGTTGATGAGCGCCGACAACGACGAGAGCCGCATCGTGCCCGACGCGATTCACGAGCGCGCCCTGACGCATCGTCAACGCCTGCGGGACGAAGGGGTGGATCTCGAGCTGGAGGCGGTCGAGCCGCGCTACCGATTCATCGATGAGCGTGCGCTCCCCTGGATCCAGCCGGGCCCGGCGAAGCCCACCTTGACCGATCGGGTCGATGCGGTCCTGACCCATCCCCTCTGGGGTGCCCTGGTGTTCTCGGTGGTGATGCTGGGTATCTTCCAGCTGTTGTTCCGCGGCTCCGAGCCCTTCATGGATGCCATCGAGGGCGGCTTCGGGGTGTTGGCCGACGCGGTGCGCGGCCAGCTTCCCGACGGTCTGCTTCGCGATCTGTTGACCGACGGAATCATCGCCGGCGTCGGCGGCATCGTCGTGTTCCTGCCGCAGATCCTGTTCCTGTTCTTCTTCCTGACCCTGCTCGAGAGTTCGGGCTACATGGCCCGGGCCGCCTTTCTGGTCAACCGATTGATGGGGGTCGCCGGCCTCAGCGGTCGGGCTTTCGTGCCGTTGATGGGAGGCTTCGCCTGCGCGATTCCGGCGATCATGGCCACTCGCACCATGGAGCGCGAGCGAGACCGCCTGTTGACCATGCTGGTCGTGCCCTTGATCAGCTGCGCGGCGCGCCTGCCGGTCTACGCCCTGGTCATCGCCGCGCTGTTTCCCGCAGAGCGGACCGTGTTCGGCTTCATCAGCGTCGGCTCGCTGATGCTGTTCGCGCTTTACCTGCTGAGTTCGTTCGTCGCCTGGTTGGCCTCGGTGGTGCTGGGGCGCACGCTGTTCCGCGGCCGACGTCCGCAGATGGTGATGGAGCTGCCGCCCTACCGTCTGCCCAAGTTGTCGGCGGTGCTGCAGACCCTCTGGCAGCGTGCGCGGGCTTTTCTCTGGACCGCGGGGCGGGTCATCCTCGTGCTCTCCGTCGTGTTGTGGCTCTTGCTGACCTTCCCCCGGTTGGACCCGGCGGAGGTGCCGGCCGGCCTCAGCGACGACCAGGTCGCCGCCATCCAGGTCGAGCAGAGCTATGCCGGCCGCCTCGGGCATCTGATGGAGCCGGCCCTCGAGCCCCTGGGGTTCGACTGGAAGATCGGCATCGGCCTGATCGGCTCCTTCGCCGCCCGGGAGGTCTTCGTCTCGACCATGGGCGTGGTTTACGGCGTCGGCGACGGTGAGGAGACCGACAGCCTGCGCGAGGTGATGCGCAGCGACCTGCGGGAGGACGGCACGCCGGTCTGGACCCCGTTGACCGGGCTGAGCCTGCTCGTGTTCTTCATGTTCGCGATGCAGTGCATGAGCACCCTGGGCGTGGCGCGCCGGGAGAGCAAGGGGTGGCGGCTGCCGCTGTTCATGCTGCTGTACATGACCGGTCTGGCTTACGTGGCGTCCCTGCTGGTCTATCAGGGAGGCCGCCTACTCGGTTTCTGAGCCGGGCTGAACCTCTTTCCCGCGGTCCCGTATGGGTCTATGCTCGGTCCGGCACGTCCCGGCCCTTCGCTGTGGAATGGAGATTTCGAATGCGAACGTTGTTGCTGTTGCTCTGCGCGTCGGCCGTGGCCGCTCCGGGATTCGCGGGTGAGGCCTCCGATGACGCGACGTGGCCGACCCCCTTCACCGCCGAGCAGATCCGGGACGCCTGGACCGAGGGTTTCTGGCTCGAGACACGCACGACGACCCCCGCCGGGCCGACGGTTTCCCGCACCGAGGTGACCGCCTGGAGCGCCGAGCGAGGCGAGTTGCGGGCAACCCAGTCGGGCGGCGAGCCGGTGGCGATGACCGTCGCCTGGAGCGACCTGCGGGACCACGCGGTGTTTGCCCGGGCCAACACGACCCGTAGCCGCGACACACGGGACACTCCCCTCGGCCGGTTCGAGGGCTGGGTCTTCCGCATCGACGGCGGGGAGGGCAAGTGGACCGAGCTGTTCTTCGCCGACGCTTTGCCCGGGCCCCCGGTGGTCTACTCCCAGTGGGATGGTGAGACCCGGGTGATGATCGCCGAGCAGATCGGCCGCCGGGGATTCGATTCGGCGCCCTGAACCCGCCGGTCCCTTTGTTCAAGGGGCTTTCCTCAAAAGCTGACCTCGCGAGTCGGGTATCCCCATTCAGGGCGGCCTTCTCACGCCGATAGCGCTCCGCACAAGGACTCCTCGTCTGCGGCAACGGAGCGTCACGCCAATGAGACAACCGAAGGTCGCGCTTACCGGACGTGAGCGCTTTTTCGACGAACACGAGATCATCGTCAGCAAGACCGACACCCGGGGTCGGATCACCTACGCCAACGATGTCTTCATGCGGGTCGCCGGTTACCGCGAATCGGAGTTGCTGGGGCAGCCCCACAGTCTGATTCGGCATCCGGACATGCCTCGCTGCGTGTTCAAGCTGCTGTGGGACACCATCGCCGGCGGTCAGGAAATCTTCGCCTACGTGGTGAACCTGTGTAAGGACGGCGATCACTACTGGGTACTGGCCCACGTGACTCCAACCTTCGACGGGAACGGAGAGATCATCGGATATCACTCCAATCGCCGAGTGCCTGACCGTTCGGCGGTGGAGACCATGGCCGGCGTCTACCGCACCCTGCGAGACGAGGAGCGGCGGCACGAGGACTCGATGCAGGGCATGCAGCGGGCAACCGAACAGCTTCAAGGGGTGCTTGCCGCTCAGGACATCGCTTACGACGAGTTCGTTTTCTCGCTGGCCACCACCTGAGGAGTGCAGATGTCCACGATCGCTGCGGAAGAGCCGACTGTCGAGGTAAAGCTGGCCCGGACCGAGAAGGAGCTCGGCGAACTCAAGGATCAGGTGCGCCGGATGGCGCGGGTGCTGGACGCCGGCAGCCGGGGCGATCTCGAGCAGCGGGTGCTGGAGATGGAGAGCCTCCCGGAGGAGCTGGCCGGTCTGGCTCTGGGCATCAATCGCTTCATGGATGTCACCGACGCCTTCGTGCGCGAATCGGGGGCCGCTCTGTTCCATGCGGCGCGGGGCCGGTTCTTCCGTCGTGTGTTGGGGCGCGGCTTACGGGGTTCCTTCCACGAAGGAGCGCGGCTGCTCAACCAGGCCACCGAGGAAATGGCCCGGCAGGCGGCGGAACTCGACCAGGCCAAGGTCCGGCAACTGGAACTTGCCGATGAGTTCGAGGCCCAGGTGATGGGCATGGTCACCACCGTCGCCTCGGCCTCAACGCAACTGCAGGCGACGGCCAAGCTGCTGAACGAGGCCTCGAGCCAAACGACCAGCCAGGCGTCGGAGGTGGCCCGGATCTCGGAGCAGAGCACCGGCAGCGTCAGCCAGGCGCGGCTGGCTACCGAGGAACTCGACAAATCGCTGGAGCATGTCGAGGGTTGCGTCAGCCGTACGGTGCAAGTGGCTCGGGAAGCGGTTCAGGAGGCGGAGCGGGCCAACGGAATCGTCGAGGGTCTCAGCGCCGACTCCAGCCGGATCGGCGGTGTGGTCAAGATCATCTCCCAGGTTGCCGAACAGACGAATCTACTGGCGTTGAACGCGACCATCGAGGCGGCCCGGGCGGGGGATGCCGGCAAGGGCTTCGCGGTCGTGGCGTCGGAGGTCAAGAACCTCGCCCAGCAGACCGCCGCGGCGACCCAGCAGATCACCGGGGACATTCAGGCGGTGCAGGCGGGTACCGCCGGCGCCGTCGAGGCGATCAGCGCCATCGGCAGCACGATTCAGGATGTGAACCAGGTCAGCGATCGGATCGGGCACGCGGTGGCCGATCAGCGCGCCGCGAAACAGGCGATTGCCGACAGCGTCGAGGTGTCCCAGGGCGCGAGCGAGGAAGTGGTGCGGCGCATCGGCAGCATGCAGGCCACGGCCGGCGAGACCAATGAGGCGGCGAGTCAGGTGCTGGACGCGGCCGGAGAGCTTTCCCGACTCTCCGAGCAGCTGAGTACCACCGTGGAGCAGTTCGTCTCCCACATCCGCGCGGACGGCTGACCTCGGGACCATCCGGGTGCTCGGTCAACCCGCGGTCGGTTCGATCGCGCGGGCCACGATGACCAGCACCGCCGTCCAGAACACGACGACGTAGACGAAGAACGCCGCGGCAAGTGCCACCAGTCCGCAGATCACCGTGTACCAGCGGCCGCGGTAGAAGTTGATGGCGGCCCAGCCGAGAAAGCAGAAGTAGATCCCCCAGACGACGAAGCCCCAGGTGGTGATCCCGAGCCAGCGAATGGCGAAGGGGGCGAGCAGGCCGGTGACCAGGATCATGTGGGCGATGGTGAACAGCGCGAACACGTAGTGCTCGGCCAGGTTGAAGCGTCGCTCGCCGGCGAAGGGCATCAGGCGGAACGCCACCGCTACGGCGGCGGAGAACAGGATCCAGAGATAGCTGTAGGCGCTGCGGGTGACCTGGTAGAAGATCTCCGCGAACTGCTCGGTACTGTTCTCGCCCAGCCTGCCGATGAACTGGCCGAGAGGGTTGTTCGTATCCTGGAGTTGGTGCCCGAGCTGGCCGTAGATGTTGTCGACCAACACATCCTTGAGCAGGGTCAGGGCCACGATCTGGATGGTCGCCGCGACGAAGAAGTAGGTCAGCGGGCTGGCGTAACGCTTCCGCGCGCCGCAGACGTAGTCGAAGGCGACCTTGCCCGGCGAGCGGAACATGTCGATGAAGGTCCGCAGCAGCCCCCGTTCCAGGGTGATGAAGCGGGCCGGCATCTCGCGCAGCAACGCGCGCAGGGAGAGGCGCCGGTCGGTCTGCCGCTGGCCGCAGTTGGGACAGAAGTTGCCCGGGTCAGGGGTGCCGCAGTTGGGACAGCGGCCCGCCACCGGGCCGTTGTTGCGCCACCAGTCCGGCCCGTCGGTGGGGCGCCCTTCGGTAGACGCCGTCTGATCCTGGATCGTCACGCACCATCCCCCCGGATTCGAAAGGGGATGCTAACCGATCTACCGCGGCGAGTGGGTCAGACGTTCTTGCCGTAGCGCTGGAACAGCCAGGTGCCGAGCGCGGCCAGACCGCCGAGAAGGACGATGCCCTTGATCACCCGCAGCAGAGAGAAGATCCAGGCGATGCCGATCCCCAGAGCGGGCCACTGGACCCACCAGGTCCCCGGCGAGGTCATCACGTTGATCACCGCCAGGAAGCCGACAATAACCGGACCGATGACCAAGAATTTGAGTGAGCTGAGGAAACCGTGCATCGCTTATCCCTCCCGTATGCAAGAGGATACGCCTCGAACGGCCCTTCGGTTCCAGAATCGGCACCGATTTGCCGTTGCGGCGAGGCGGGGTTAGGCTGGGAGCAAGTTCATCATTCATCCGACTCCAGGGAGGGGTTCTGTGGCTAAGTCTCTGAAAATCATTGCACTTGCAGGCCTGCTTCTCGTGGCGCTACCGGCCGCGGCCGAGGAGGCGGCCGCCGACCCGCTGGACCTCTTGAGCGGGATCGATGATGTGGAGGTTCGGCTCCAGTTCCCCGGCGTCTCCGCGCGGATCCCCTTCGAATCCCTGACCGTGGCGACTCATAACCAGCTCGAGCTGGGCCCGTGCGTCGAGCAGGTGGTGGTCGATCTCCGCTACGACGAGATGACCGTCAAGCAGGCCCTGAGGCGTCTGGCCCGGGAGTACGGGTTTCGCTACACCGTGCCGGCCCACGACAAACTGATCGTCGATCTGGCCCGGAAACGGCCGGTTTCCGGCGAGTGTCCCCAGGCACCGGCAAAGAAATCCGACGAATAGAGCGACCTCCCACGTGTATTAAGCGTTACACGGAGAGGGTGGCCGCGAAGCCGCCCTCCAACGGGAGGACTCATGCATCGAAAACCACACCCGGGGCTTCTGCTCCTCAGCTTCGTCATCGCCCTCGGCGTCGTGTTGACGCCTGAGCTCTGGATGGCCGCGTTTCTCGCCGGCGTCTTCGGCATTCCCCTGTTCACCCTGGGGGTCGTGCTGCGCGACCTGATCTACGAGAACATGCACACCCCTCGCCGGCCTCCGGTCTCCGGCGGCCTGCGTCTGGCCCACGTTCCGGCCCGCACCTACCTGCGTTTCCCGCGAGTTCGTTGACGCTGCGCCTGGACACCGACTCGGATCGATCCGTACATGAGGACAGATGCCGGCGGTCGCCGGCAAACCCCGGGGGCAACCGGAGGTCCGCATGTCTGCCAAGCGATCCCGTCCTCGTCTGTGGCTCTGTCTGGGGATTTCGCTCGCGGTGGTCTTCGCCGCGGTGCTCGGGCTCGGCGCCTTCGCGCGGGGACCGTGGGTGTTCTCGGTGCCGCAGGGCTTCGTTCCGCCGGAGGTGGATCCGGCGAGCCTGAGGGCCACGGTCGAGCGGCTCTGCGGTCCTCTTGGTCCCAGGGTCTACGCGCCGCCCCTTCATCTCGATCGCGTCGCTGACTGGCTAACCCAGCGCATTCGTGACGCCGGCTACCCGGTCGAAGAACAGCGCTATCGGCTGCCTGAAGGGGAGTATCGCAACCTGGTGGTGCGGGTGCCCGGCAGCGACCCTTCCCTGGCGCCGGTGATCGTCGGCGCCCACTACGACAGCTACGGCGATTTCCCGGCGGCCGACGACAACGCCAGCGGCGTCGCCGTCCTGCTCGAGTTGATCCGCACCCTGCCGCCGGAGCCGCTGCCCCGCACCCGCATCTTCGCCTTCTTCCCCAACGAGGAGCCGCCGTTCTTCTCCAGTGAAGAGATGGGCAGCCATCACTTCGCCCGCAGCTTCCTCGACGCCGAGCTCGACGTCGAACTGATGGTCGCCCTCGACTGCATCGGCTACTACTCCGACGAGCCGGGGAGCCAGCGCTATCCGCTCCAGGCGTTCCGGCTGTTCTATCCCTCCCGGGGGGACTTCCTGGCGGTGATCGGCGATCTGGATTCCGGCAGTTCCATCGAGCGGGCCAAGCGGGGCCTTCGGACGGCCGGCTCGATCCCGGTGCTCTCCTTCCGCGGTCCGTCGGGCATGCCGGGGATCCTGTGGTCCGACCACTACTGGTTCCGGCAGTTCGACTACCCGGCGGTGCTGGTCAGCGATACCGCGTTCCACCGCTCACCCCACTATCACCGGCGCAGCGACACTCCGGAGACCCTGAACTACGAGCGCATGGCGGACGCGGTCCAGGCGCTCCATGGGCTGCTCCATCACGTGGCCGGCGAGTAAGGCTTACATGCCTGTCGGCAAACATTACGCTTTCGCGGTCGGGGCTCCCGGACCGGGGGCCTGAGGGCGCGGTTTCCGGCCGAAACAGGCGCTTTGGGGCGCCCCGACGCGGGCATGTCGATTGCTGTTCTCCTGCCTGGGGATGGTCGGGAGGAGAACCACGTGTCCTTGTGGCGCCGCTTTGCCTTGTTGATGCTCTGCGCCGGTCTTGGGGCCGGCGCGGTCCACGCCGATCCGAACGTGATGAACCCGGGGAACGTCGTCTTCGACGACTCGACCCCGTACTCCATCGGTTTCAAGGTCCCGCTGATCCCGGAAGGGAATCAGGACACCGACGCCAACGAGAACTCGTCGGTGTCGATCCGTTTCCGGCCGGCGTCGGGTGGGAGTTGGCGGGACGGCTACCCGCCGCTGATGGTGATGGAAGAGAACATCGGCAACGGAGCGCCCCACAACGAGGGGCGGAACTACTCCGGCGCGATCTGGGATCTGCAGCCGAACACGACCTACCAGATCGAGTTCACCTTCAGCGATCCCGACGGCTACAACGAGACCCGCACGGTCAACCACGCCACCCGCAGCGAGCCGCGCAGCGGACCGCAGAATCCGTCGACGGTCAACGTTTCGACGCTGTCCGAACTGCGGGCCGCCGCCCAGAACGCCCAGCCCGGCCAGGTCATCACCGTGGCTGCCGGCACCTATCGCGCGTCCTCCGGCGATGACTACGTGGTCGAGTTCCGCAACAGCGGCACCGCGGCCAACCCGATCGTGCTGCGCTGCGCCGATCGGGAGAACACGATCCTCGACGCCGCCGGCGAGATCTGGGTCGTGCACATGCAGAGCGTCGATCATCTCTACATCGAGGACTGCACCCTGACCGGCGCCCTGAGCCGGCCTCAGCGCTCCAAGACCGGCTTCGCCGTAACCGCCGAGGGGGATACCGACGGTTTCGTCTTCCGCCGCAACATCGTGCGCGGCTGCGACAAGGGGCTCTACCTCAAGAACTACCGCAAGACCAATATCGACGTGGTCGATAACTGGATGGAAGGGCCGATTTCCTTTCCCCAGCGGGGGACCTCGGGTTCCGAGGGGATCGTGATCCACGGTAGCGGCAACGTGGTCGCGCACAACACCATGCGTGGCTACGGCGATTCCATCGGTACCAGCCGGGCCCAGGAATCCACCTCGGTGATGGGGCCGCACCGTCACATGCTGTGGTACGGCAACGTGGTGGAGTGGTCCGAGGACGACTGCTTCGAGTTCGACTACGCCCACGGCAACATCATCGCGACGCAGAACAAGTGCATGAACTACAACTCATGCTTCAGCGCGCAGCCGACCTTTGGCGGGCCGTTCTACTTCTTCCGCAACGTCTGCTGGTCCGGCGGCATGTCCCGGCATCTCAAGATCGCCATGGCCCAGAGCACCTACGGCCCGCCCTCGGGGCTGCGGGTGTTCCACAACCTGATCGGGCAGACCTGGACCAACTACTACTCGGACAGCACCTGGGACTACGTTCAGCAAAACAACCTGTTCGTCGGGGCGCCGGGCAATACCATCGTCGACAGCAGTACCCGGTTCCGCGGACGCCGCGCCGATTCGGGGAACCATCCCGACGCGACCATCAACTACAACGCCTATAACGACGACGGCAGCTTCCGCTACGGCCCGGGCAACGACGCCTCGAACTTCGCGACCTTCCAGTCGCGGAGCAGCTTCGAGGCCAACGGCCTGATCGACGACACCCAGATCTTCGCCACGCCGCCGTCGGAGCTGCCCAGTTCCTCGGCCTCGACCCGCTTCGTCAGCATCGTCGATCCACGGCTGGCCTCGGCGGCGAAATCGGTCGACGCCGGCACGCCGATTCCCAATATCTCCGACAGCTTCGCCGGCAGCGCCCCGGACATCGGTCCCTACGAGCGGGGCGACTCGCTCTACCCCTACGGCATCCGCGGCTGGTCCTTCGATTCGATCCAGTGCAGCGACGGCATCGACAACGACGGAGACGGCAACATCGATAGCGCCGATCCCGGCTGCGCCAACGGCAACGATCCCTCGGAGCGGGGGGACTACGCCCAGTGCGACAACGGCCTGGATGACGACCGAGACGGGGATCACGACTTCCCCGACGACGCCCAGTGCAGCACCGCCGCGGATACCTCCGAGGAAACCGGTGGAGGCGGAGGAGACCCTGCAGATCCGCCGTCGCCGCCGGTCAGCCTGCGCGCCCAGTAGCGGTTTCCCGGCGGCTAGTTCGCCCCAGGTTGCTGTGCTAGGGTCGGCGTCGGCCCGCACATCAGCATGGGAACGGAATGCCCCGAAAGTCACGATCGAAGCCGAACCCGGAGCAGAAGGCGCCGGCGTCGCGGCCGGAGCCGAGTACCCCGCGCAAGCTGCTGATGGGACTGATCACCGTCGGCCTGTTCTTCGGACTGCTCGAAGGGGGGCTACGCCTGGCGGGTCTGCCCAGGGGCACCTTCGTCACCGCCTTTCGCGCCGATACCGGTTTGTATGAACCCTGGTACGTCGAGGACGCCTCCTTCGGGCCGATTCAGTACCGGGTCGAGGCCAACGCCCGGGGGTTTCGCGGGCCGGAGCTGCGCAGCGGTTCCGACCGGCCGGAGGTGCGCATCGCCGCCATCGGTGATTCGGTCACCGACGGGTTCTTTGTCGACAATGAGGCCACCTATCCGTTTCAGCTCCAGTCGCTGTTGACCGCGCGCGGCTATGACGCCGAGGTGGTCAATGTCGCCCGGGGCGGTGGTTCGATCGGGCGGGAGCTGTCCCTGCTCGCCCGTGAAGCGCTGCCCCTCGAGCCGGATGTGGTGGTTCTCACCTTCGTGACCAACGACATCGCCGAGATTGCCGGCCGGCCCCTGGAGCGCCTACGCTCGGCGAGCCTGACGCCCGACGCGGGAACGGGGCTGAGCGAGTTCCTGATCGCCCGTACGGCGATCGGTGAGGCGCTGACCGATCTCTACCTTCGCATGCGTTCCCCCTACTATCGTCTCCGCGACCAGGGCGCGTCGAACCCAGGGCCGGTCTCGCTGGACGACGCCCGCTACCGGATCGACGGTGGCCGCAACTACGAGGCCAACGCCCGGGACTTCCTCGAGCGCTTCGCCGGCTCCGACGGCGTGATCCTGCAGGAGTCGATCCATCCCCGGGTCCAGCAACTGGCGCGCAACTACCTGACCGTGCTCGGCGATTTCCGCGATCTCTGCGCCGAGCGGCAGGTGGAGCTGCTGTTCGTCTACTTCCCCTCCTATCCGGAGATCTACCTGCCCCAGCGTCCCAGCCCGTTTCGCCGGACCATGCTCGAATCGGTGCGCTCGATGGGGATTCGAGCCTTCGATCTGACCGATGCGTTTCGGGCCGCCGATCGATCGGAGCCGCTGCACCTCGCCCCGATCGACTACCACCTCAATCCCCGGGGCAATGCGCTGATGGCCCAGGCGATCGCCGACGCTCTGGAGTCGATGAACTACCTGCAGCCGGAGACTCGTACCCGCTGATTCCGGCCTGTCGGCGGCTGGCAGGATCTGCTCGAACAATGTCCTGGAGGACACGGCTCATCCGCGCGACACTAGATGGGTGATGTCGACGAAACTCCCCAGAGAGCCACGCCAGGTCGCGATCTGCCTGCACCCCGGGGCGGAGATGCTCGACGTCACCGGTCCGATGGATGTGTTCGCCACCGCGAACCGGATCCTGGTCGAGGCCTGCCGGGTTTCCGGACCCCGGGATCCGGCGGAGGGGCCGGCCTACCGGCTGCAGACCGTGGCCGTATCGGCGGCGCCGCTGCGACTGCTGGGCGGGCTTCAGGTGCTGCCCGACCGGGCCTTTGCCGAGTTCGCCGAGGGGATCGATACGGTGGTGGTGCCGGGCGGGCCCCACACCCGGGAGCACATGGGCCCCCAGATCGAGTGGCGGCACCGGATGGAGTCTTCGGTGCGGCGCATCGCCTCGGTCTGCACCGGGGCCTGCGTGCTGGCCGAGGCCGGGTTACTCGACGATCGGCGGGCGACGACCCACTGGGAGTCCTGCGACCGTCTGGCCCGTAGCTACCCGCGCATCCGCCTCGAGCGGGACGCGCTCTACGTCAAGCATGAGCACGTCTACACCTCGGCGGGGATCACCGCGGGGATCGATCTCTGTCTCGCCCTGGTCGAGGAGGACCTGGGGCGGGATCTCGCGTTGGCGGTCGCCCGGGAACTGGTCGTGTTCTTCAAGCGGCCGGGCGGGCAGTCCCAGTTCAGCGCCCACCTGCTGAGTCAGATGGTCGAGCCCGGCCCGATTGCCGATCTGATGGAGTGGATCGTCGAGAACCTCGACCGGGATCTGCGGGTCGAGCTGCTGGCCGAACGGGTGGCGATGAGCCCGCGGCACTTCGCCCGGGTCTTCACCCGGGAGGTCGGGGAGACTCCGGCCCGCTTCGTCGAGCTGGCGCGGCTCGATGCCGCCCGGCGTCTGCTGACCGATTCCGCCGACTCGCTGGAGCAGGTTGCCGCCCGCTCCGGGTTCCAGAATGCCGAACAACTGAGACGTTCCTTCCGGCGCCACCTGAGCGTGACGCCGCGCGAGTACCGCCGGCTTCACTGAGACGAAGCCCGAGGAGAGAGCCGATGAACCGAATCGATTCGATCACTACCCGG